>CAZSTY010000039.1:0-8824 GCA_964609885.1 uncultured archaeon | reverse complement strand
TCATCTACCTCCTTGTGATGATACAGCCCAAGTTTCCGTTGACGAAACGAGCGATTTCCACCGGTATTGGTGTCGGAATTGTGATGACGTTTCTGGGCATATACTTGGCGCTGAAGCTGGGCGTTGTGTACTTCGTTGGTGCAGAAATGCTTGGAGCCATCATTCTGGGAGTAGGAGGCAAATACACAAAGGAAGAAAATACAATCGTAGTTGCCATAGCAAATGGCTCGTCCATGATATCAATGGGCGTTCTCATAACATTTCCCGCAATTGAGATATTCGCGCCCGATGTTGCCCCGGCTCTCATAACGTATCCCTTCATTGCCTTTGTGACAGGAGCCAGTGCCATATTTGGACTGCTGCTGCTTGCACCAATGAGAGACCGTTTCGAGTCAGAACCGTGGCCACAGGTAAAGCCCCAAGCAGAGTGCATAATCTCTATGGGGCTCGATGCCGAGGCAAAGAAGGAAGTCGTGATGGGGCTTGCGGTTTCAGGGGCATGGGTTGGGGCAACTAGAGCCGCAGAAGCGGCCACTGGCACTACACTTGCATCGTTTCCGCACCTTCTTGGGCCAATCGTGCCGTCAGCAGGGGCCGTGCCAGACTGGATTGGTATCTCAAACTCTCCACTGGTTGCAGCTATCGGGTTTTTCGTGGGGTGGAAGCGTGTTCTAACACTCGCCTTGGGAAGCGTGATCTCACTCCTGATATGGGTGTTACTCGAGGGAGCACAGCCGGTGAGCTATGGAGCGCACCTCCACCGTCCAGAGATTCTCTATCTTGCGCTTGGCGTCTTTGCCACGGTAGTGATTAACGACGTCCTATCTGGTGGAGATGACACCCTCAGCGTTCAGGAGTTCGAAACTCTTGTCAATCAGCAAGCAGTAAGCGGGGAGCCTTCCGAGGGGATAGTCATAGACACACCGCATAAGGCCTCCGAAGTCCCCAATCTGATGAAACTGCGTAAGGAGCTCTTTTCCATGGAGAATATCAAGAGCGAGATCAGGTTTCTGATAGAAAACCCACGCGAGTTCATGAGAGCGCGTGGGGGGATGGTGCCTCCGTGGGTAGCCCTTGTATCAATATCACTCTTCACAATAGTGGGCGTTGTTGTATTCTTCATTATCAGACCTTTCACAGGTCTTGAGATTCACTGGCTCCTATTTGTCCTAGGAGCCCCACTCGCGCTTGCCTCAGCATACTTCACAGCCAAGGCAATAAGCGAAACAGGGATGCTTGCCGGGTATGTTTCGGACCTCATGGCAATTCCGGCAATTCTCTTCTTTCGGGCGACCTTCCAAGCCGTTACGACGTTCATGTCAATGCTGGGTGCCCTGCAAGACGCCGCTGTTGCGCTGCTGGTTCATCTCAAATTGGGCCGGCTGACCGGGGTGAGAGGCCGGGACATATTCAAGGCCGTCTTCTTAGGAGCCATGCTGGGCACCTTTGTCGGATCACTCATGACGTACATGATCTATCGAACGTACCACTTCGGAACAACCGAGTTTCCCGCGCCAGCCGCCCAGCTGTTTGGATTTCTTGTAATCAGTCTTCAGGGCCTTGGCAACCTCGTACTTCCTGGAATGGACCAAGAGCTCTTTCCGGGGGTGTCACCAGTCATCCAGTTTGCCTATCTGTTTGCGTTCGGTGTTGTGGGATATCTCTTGGGACGTGAGCTGCACAGAAGGGGTCTGAGTCCCATGAGTCTTGCAGTCGGACTGCTAATCCCGCCGGCAACGTCGGCGGCCATGCTTCTCGGCGGTCTGATTGACTACAGATTGAAGAAGGAGGAGGGGTATGAAGACCCAGTGCCTGAGAGAATTGACACTGTTGAGATGAAGCGAAACAGAACCAGTCGCATTCTGAGTGGCATAGTTGCCGGAGAGGCGATTGTCACGGTGATATGGGTCCTGTGGTCAGCAACGCTGTTTATTCTAGGATGACTGTGCAGCCACTTCAGCTCCAATCAACTGAAGGAATCTTGGAAAATCGCTACGCCTCATGCTGGCACCACAGGCCGCAGGATGGCCGCCACCTTGGGCATCGGTGAGCCGCGGAATCACACGAGCCAACAAACGGTTAAGATCAATCTTGGAGTTGCGCCTACGAATCGAAACATCCACTTCATCCTCAGAGCTTCGCGCGCTTATTCCAATCACTGAGTCTGTGAGATAGGCAGCAAACTTGGCACTCTTACCACGGTATCCGTGGACAGGCATGTCCAGCACATAGCCAACAGGGCCGACCTTTCGTGCATGACTCTGAACGTACCTGAAGACTTCGTGCTCCACACGCGTGGCCTTCATAGCCAGATCGACTATGTTGTTCATAGAACTGGGCTCGATGCCCAGAGTCAGTTCCCAAGTGAGGTCTTTTGACTCGCGGCGATAGTCAATCTCTTGGAGTGCCTGAACAAGAAGACCTGCTTCCAAGTACAGGGTTCTTTTGTCGAAGTCTTCGAAGTGCCGCCGGACGAATGGAGTGTTGTCACAATAGTCGGCAATCGCCCCATACAATGCGAGATGCAACGCGTGTTCAGGCAGCCGGTCAGCAAACTTGCGATACATCAGCTCCGCCGCACAGGGACCAATCTGATGGAACATCTCAACACGCTGAGAGAGTCGGCGCTTGTACTTTGTAGCCATGGGGTGATGGTCTGTCCAGTGTATGGTTGTTTCTTTGGGAAATCGCGAGAGGGCCCGCATTATGTCATCGAACCGCATTACATTGAGAGCTATGTCGCTAACCGAAACAACATCTGGCCGGTCTCTTGCCACACGATAGAGATCTGTATGTATTTGAGACGGACGCGTGAAATACAGGTCTGCACCCGGGAAGGCAAGAAGCCCAATCGCACCGGACGTTATGCCATCCACATCGCCATGAGTCAGCACAACTGCGTGCATGTTTCAGCCGCCTCCACATGGCTCACTCCTTGTATATCTCTTCAAGGGCGGCATCCCACTCGTCGCGTTCAACTCCGCCGCGGCGAGCCACCCGTTTCCTCTTGCGCCGCCTAGCTTCCTCGATCTTTCTCTTTCGTTCCAACTCGCGTTTCTTGCGCTCCTGCTCCCTAGATTCTTTCTCGGCCAACTCAATCCTAGTTTCAATCTCCGACTTGGACAGCCACCTGATGGTTGCGGCAATAAATGCAAAGAGGAGCACGACTGGCACAAGCAGCAGAACCACAATCTCCGGCTGACGCAGCTCCACGCTATTGGCAATGCCCGGTGGTAAGTTAAGGAGACTCACAACCATTGCCGGGTTCATCAAGATGAAGGAGAGGACGACCACACTGAGAAACCGGATGACAGAGCCTATGACAGTCGAGGTGATGACATAGGTGGACGAGGGGGCTGCGGCGCGAGCTGTCAACTCATCCTTTGCCTTGGGATCCGTTGCCAGCAGCTCATCCACGTAAATATTCAGGCGACGAACATCACTGATGGCATCCAAGTTCTCTAATGCTTCCCTACTCCCAAGCACCTTGCGCTCAATTACTTCGCGTAAGAACGAGAATGCGGTGGCACCAGACCAGCGGCTTGTGGTCGTGGAGGTAATCTTTTCGCCACGTTCTATGGCATCCTGCTTTCTGGTCGCAGAGCGCAGAGCGAGAAGCTGCTTCTTGAGAGTTTCCTCACGATCTTCGACAGGCTTTCCGACCGAGTAACTGTATATCATCTGATAGCTGATCTCAAGATACGCAAAAGACACTAGTGCGAGAATTTGCATGCCCGACGTGAGGAAACTGACAAAGTCGGTCATGATGGGGCTCTCGCCGTAGATGGGCAGGCCCCGAAACGCAGCAGCTATCATTATTGCCTGAATCGAGAGGAAAGCACCGCCCACAAACTTGTGCTCCATTCGAACCAGTGACTGGAGAAACATCGCAACGCCAATTCCTGCAAAGAGAAAGTACAGGAACGTAAAGGTGAGGTCATAGAGTTGCCATAGAATAGTGAGAAGTTGTGATTGAAACAGTGCGAGTACCTGATATACGTTCGTCATTGGTCCGCTGAAGCCATAGGGCTGAAGATACCAGAACCTTAGAATGAGAGAATTGTAGATGCCGGTCGCCAACGTGTTTGCGGCCTGACCGCCGACAACGGCAGCAGTGACGCCATAAGAGATCACAACGCAGAGATAGAACAGTAGCAGCGAGAGAATCCGGAACACCGTGACAATGAAGGTGTAGGGGGCATTCCAGTCCCAGTATCCCGACAGTTGATTGTATACGATGTAGCACATGTACGCAAAGGTCGCCGTTGAGAGAATACGTAGAATCCACGTGACCCACTTCAATACAGTGCCACACCCCTTTGCTTTGCCAGATTGTACTGTTTGATGATTATGGGCAGGAAGTCCTCCGGGCCCACATTCACCACATCAATCCCAAACCGGGCAAGAGCCTTAGAGATCTTGCTCCGTCGCTCCCAGAGCTCTTCCTGAACAGCCTCAGCCAAGACTCGCTCCACTGGCCCGAACTGACCCACTGGTGCCTCAAACCACGGTCCGAATGGACTGATTATCTGAGCGCGATGACCGTTCGCGATTACCTTTTTCATGGCATTAAGCAGCGGTTTCGGACTCTCCTCCAGGTCTGTAAGGAATATGAACAGCGTACGCTTGTTGACCTGGCGCGTGACATAGTTCACTGCCGCCTCGAAATTGCTCCACCCGCGAGGCTCGGCTATCGCCAGTGCTTCCAGAACATCGTACATGTGGCTAGGACTCATTGCAGGTGGGACAAAGGCGTGGACCCTATCAGAGAAAACACATGTTCCCACCAAGTCTTTTCGTTCCATACCCATGTAGGTAAGGAGCACTGCAGCTCTAATGGCGTATTCCAGTTTTGTGTTCTCGGGGTAGCCGTTCCCCATGCTTCCAGACGAGTCCACCATGCAGACTATCTGAATGTTCTTCTCCATCTCAAACTGTTTTACGACCAGCTTGCCACGTTTGGCGCTCGTCTTCCAGTCAATCAGTCTGAAGGGATCACCGGGCATGTATTGTCGAAATCCTGCAAAGTCTGTGCCCATTCCAACAACCTTGGTTCGATGAGCACCAAACATACGCCCCAGCTGCCTCTGCTTTCCGAGGGCCTCCATTCTCCGTACGTCTTTCCATGTCGGATACACCAGCACCTCGGTTCTGGCCTTCAGGGTGCGCTTGTAATAGTGAAGACCAAGTCTGTCACGCAAAATGACCTCAGTAGGACCAAGATAGTAGCGGCCACGCATTCGTGCCTGTAGAATATAGGAGAATGTGATGCTGCTGCCAGGCTCGATACGTGAGGCCATGAAGTTCTCGCCGATTGCCAGAATCCACGTTTCAGGGTACTGATCCCACACTTCAATAAAGTCAAAATGCCTGCGAGATGTGTTCTTTATTGTCACACGGACGCGCAGGAAATCTCCCGAGAACACCTTGTTCTTGTCCAGTTTTCGATCGACTTCGATTCCAGCGACGTTTGCAGTCAGAGCGAAGAGAGGAAGTGTGACGACGAGACCGACAAGAAGATACACACCTATTAGCGTGAGGTAGAAGTTCGTGTAGGAGAACCCACTGGTCAGTAGGAGGATTCCTCCAAACACCACCACGAAACCTCTCTTCGTCAGCACTGTAAATCTTCTCCGACGTGTGTGCTATTACGCGCGACCGCTTCACCGTGGGCAGTCCACTTCACCAAGAATCTTGGAGATCACACGCTCCACGGTAAGACCCTCGAGCTCAGCCTCTGGCTTCAAGAGGAGCCTATGATTGAGCGCCTGCACAGCGAGCTTCCGTACATCCTCTGGCACCACATAGTCTCTGCCGTGCATTGCCGCACGTGCCTTGGACGCGCTCATCAGGACGAGGGAAGCACGTGGCGAGCCACCAAGAAGAATCTGCGGGTCATTTCGTGTGCGGACGATTATGTCACGGATATAGTTGATGATGTCCTCGTCCACATAGACGCGCTTACAGGCATTCTGCATCCGAATTATCGTTTCAGGATCAGTGAGGACGCGAAGGTCTGTGACCTCTCCCAAGTGCTTTCGACGGATGACCTCGGCTTCCTCACTCTTTGTGGGATAGTCAAGGATCAGCCTGAACATGAACCTGTCGAGTTGAGCCTCCGGAAGAGGGTAGGTCCCTTCTTGCTCTACGGGGTTCTGAGTCGCGATTATGAGGAACGGCTCCGGCAGCTTGCGGGTCACACCTTCGATGGAAACTTGGCGCTCCTCCATCACTTCCAGCAGCGCGCTCTGGGACTTGGGAGGACAGCGGTTGATCTCGTCTGCCAGCACCAAGTTCGCAAAGACCGGCCCTTTCCGGAACCAGAACTCACCGCTCCGTTGATTGAACACGTTGCTACCGAGAATATCGGCAGGGAGTGTGTCCACAGTCAACTGAATGCGCTTGAACTGGCAGCCTAAAATGGAGGCAAAAGTTCTTGCCATGTAGGTCTTTGCCAGCCCAGGCACACCCTCAAGCACCACGTGACCATTGGACAACATGGCGATGAGAGTGTCGCGCAGAATGTCAGTCTTGCCGACAATTACTCTTTGCACTTCACGGATTATCTCCGTGGTCAGCTCATGTACCTCGTCGATTGACATGGCATCGGAGGCACCGTGGCTTGTCCTGTCAGTCTCGTCAACAGTCATTGTTTCATACCTCACGTTCTTGTTTCGATAAGCTTGTTCTGAATATTGCGCATGAAGAAGAATAGATCCATCATCTCACTCTCCCGAATCTTCATTGTGGGGTTCGCAGAGATTTTCTCTATCCTAGAGATAGTCTTGAAGAAAGTATCACGGTTCATTGATGGATCCTTATACTTCAGAAGCTCCCAGACCTTAGCGGCATCGAAATCAGACCACATGTGTTTTTTCTGCAGGTCGCGACGAAGCTTCCGATACAACATCTTTACGACCCGAGCATAGTTGCCCTCCGTCCTATAGTAGGCCATGCGCTCGCTGAAGTACGTCTGGCCACGACGGAGGAATACTTCAGATACTGCCTTGACTTCGGGTTTCTTCATGTCAGGGAGATATTTCTTGATTCCCGCAACCGTCACAAATGGATACACCATCGATACATACGGTAGCGTTGAGAGCCAGAAGACGCGGCTGAGATACAGACCGTAGAAGAACTCGGCAGAATACCATGGCACGGCTAATAGACTCTCACAGAACACGACAGTTCTGTTTGTCTGTCCGTAAGATAACCAGTCAATCACGTTCTCGGCAAATCGACGATTGTCACCTCGATCGAGCATATCATTTGTGAATATGCTCGGGTCACTTATTGCAACCATTCTACCAGCGCCTGGGACGAGAAGGCCTAGATCCAGTGCACCCACCACAGGCAGCGAACCGTTCCACTCACCGTTATCGGGGTACGGGTTGGGGTCGCTGATGTTTGTGTCGCACCAGGCCCGATTCGATGTCCATGCGATGCCTGCCATTCCAATAGCACACTTCGGACTGATGGCTGTCGCCCAGTTCAGATGTAGACTACTCACACCACGCGTGAGCGCGCCACCGTCCAGACCTGGCCGGAAATCTGTGATGACTGGTAGCTTGGGGCTCTTGTCATAAGAGTCCAAGTCGAGCAGAACCCCACCAGTAAATGCCACAACGCCCGACACAGATGTCGGTAGGCTCTGTGCGTTCTCTGCAATTGCGCCTGATACCAGACTGTTCAGCATCATGAAGGAACTGTTAGCGGTACCAAAGTCGTCTGCAATGACGACGCCTCCGCCCTTCATGAGATGATCGAATATCACAAAGACCGCATCCAGAGAGAAGTCACGGACCGGACCCATTATCACGAGGACCGCCTGCCCATCGTAGCGAGTTACCACACCCATCGAGGATTGAATTGCCAGAGTAGTATATCCCATCCCCTCGATGTCTTCGCGAAAACCACTCGCGCCGTTCCAGCTAGTATTGTAAATGCTGAAATCCTGAGTGTAGACACCACTGGCGCCAATCGTGCTGCTGTAGAATAGCATTCCAACTGGGAACCACGACAGAGCAAACAGGACGAACCAGAGGGTCTGTTTCAGGTCCATGACTACTCACGCTCGTACCTCTACTCTGCAGTCACACCAATGTCAATTCGTGGATATAGGTCTGTAAAGATGCGTACGGCCTCCTCGTATTGACTGCGTGTGATCTCGTGCTGAGAGAAGCGTGCCTCCTCATAGATCTGCACGAACTGTTCGACCACCGCAGGGTCGAGGGGCAATGACTTTAGCACTCTGTCGAGGTACTCACGAGCGGTCTCCGAGTTCAACCGCTCGGTCCCAGACTTGAGTCCGCACATCTGCTCGAATGTGCGATATGCCAGTGTGACCGCCGCATCGTACTTGCCAGCATCTGCGAGCTTCTTGATGTTCCTGAGCTTGCTCGGGATGTCGATGCCCGTTGTTCGCGGGGCACCCCTGAAGAAGCCTCGTACGAAGTACAGATACAGCAGCACAGCGACTATCGCACCAGCGAGCGCAATACCTGGAATGATGAGATCTGCCACTTGCATATTACCACCCGTGTTTACCTGAGCAAGAACCGTGAAGCTGGCAACCGTCATGTTCGTGTCAGCCACTGGTAGCTCGATGGCAACCGTATATGTGCCATTGACAGTCCTCTGCACAACTGTGACTGAAAAGTTGCCATTCTCGTCCGTCAAGACGGATTGAGCCGACCCATTTACAACTATCGTGACTGTCCTCCCTGCAATCGGATAATGATCTGGGGAGTCATCGACAATGGTACCGCTAATTACTAGGGGCGAACCGGAGGCCACTCGTTCAGGACTGGTACGTGTGAATTCG
>CAZSTY010000038.1:0-8887 GCA_964609885.1 uncultured archaeon | reverse complement strand
GAGCAGTGAGAATAGCAGGAACTATGTCCAAATGTCGGAAACTTGCGGATAGGCTGCCTTCGCAAGCTTAATATCGCTGGTGCTGGCGAATAGCTCGAGCTGTAAAGTTGGGCCCGTAGCTCAGCTTGGTAGAGCGGCAGGCTCATAACCTGTATGCCGGATTCTTTGAACCGGCAGGGGAACGGCCAGGGGTTCAAGTCCCCTCGGGCCCACCATTGCCCTTCTGAAACTCGAAACCGACATATTCTGTCATGTCATAGTCTGGGGGAGGCGTGACAGACTTGCAGACCATAACGAATCCGGTCACTATGGGGGTCATCGCCAGCCTCCTTGCAGGAGCAGCAACAGGGCTTGGCACAATCCCAATCCTGTTCAACCGTGATTTTTCTCGAAGATCACTTGATGTGATGCTTGGCTTCGCAGGTGGAGTCATGTTGGCCGCCTCCGCATTCAGTCTTCTGGTTCCAGCTCTTGAACATCCACTAGGTGGCGTCTGGGTTGTGGGAACCGGTTTCATGGTCGGCGGCCTCTTTGTGCATCTAGTAGACCGCTATGTGCCTCACGAACACATCATGAGGGGGCACGAGGGCCCAGCTACGAAGCTCTCTCGTACTTGGCTTCTCGTAATCGCGATCACAATCCACAACTTCCCAGAGGGACTGGCTGTGGGGGTCGCATTTGGCTCTGAGGAACTGGGGACAGGTCTGGCGATTGCCCTAGCGATTGGACTTCAAAATATCCCCGAGGGGCTCGCCGTCGCTGCACCGCTCGTGAGACAGGGATACTCCAAGTATAAGGCCGCCGGAATAGGTCTGGGTACAGGGCTAGTTGAACCGATTGGTGGCTTAGTCGGCGTGTCCGTCGTCACCGTTGCTCAGTTCCTTCTTCCATGGGGACTTGCCTTCGCCGCCGGAGCCATGGTATTTGTGGTGAGCGACGAGATGATTCCGGAGAGTCATAGTGAGGGGTTTGAGAGATTCGCCACAATCGGCCTGATGATTGGATTTGTAGTCATGATGGTACTGGATAACATATTTGGATAGGAAGAGTGTGTTGCAAGACAGCAATCTTAATATGCCCATCAGAAGCGAACACACAAACGGTGCCGCCGTGGCTCAGTCGGTAGAGCGACAGCCTGTTAAGTTGTAGTGCATCGCTCTTCGCTATGCACGACGACTGGTCGGAGGTTCGAGATGCGTGATGAATACCATCATGCACGGAATCCCTCCCGGCGGCGCCATCTTCTTCTTAGAAACCTCGTCACTCCAGATTGGTACAGACCGGTAACGCTGAAAAGGGGTTGGTGTTCGCACCACCTCATGGTGCTTCGCAAGGGCGACCGGATTCCGATGGCTGTGTGGTGCCCACTGATACCTCCAGAGGAGTATCCGAGGCTTGCACACTTCGAGAGAGACTTGCGACGAGTGAGTCAGGCATATGATGATTGGCTTGCGGCGATGAGGGGAAAGCCGTTCGTTGGAACAACGACAGGTGTTCTCCTAGACAGAATCCGTATGCTGCTCATCGAGATTGGTGTGGCCTGTGCCCAGAATCGGGAGCTTGCGGAAACTGTCCAGAGAATCCTTGTGGGCAGGCTGCGATCGTCTGCGCTCAGTATTGTGGATGGAATGCCTGAGGAAACCCCATTTCAAAGAAGAGTGAAGAACACCTTGAGAGTGTTCTTCGAGAATCTGAGGTTTGCCCGTGACATAATTCCTGAGGAGGAGATACGGCACGCTGTTTCAAGAGGCGAGGCCCAGAGTCGTGAGAGAAAAGCGGGACGCCCAAGAATCATTGCAAGAATCCTCAGACGTCGGCAAGCTGAGGACGATGACCCGCCCCAAGATATCGAACTGATTGCAAAGCAGGCATTGATAGAGAGTTCCAACGTCGTGAAACGGCTATACATGAGGCTACTGAGCCCAGACCCGTGGGGCAGCGATTGATCAACGCATCAAGCGCATCATCGACTTTGAGTCATAACTCCATTCTCAAGACGAAAATGAAGCGTGCTCTCTTTGACGACTCGCCAGTTTGTGTAGAACAATGTTACATCGATACTGAGGTCGGTCACGACAGCCTCCAAGAAACTGGCATCCTTGCGTCCACCCCATCCGCCCGTCGCACCCGTAATCGTGCCGGGGTTTAGAAAGAGGCGACCTTTGTGTAAATCAATTGAAGGAGTGTGTGTGTGACCATGCACAGTAACGTGGGCACCTATGTTCGTGGCAATCTCCCAAAGCTGGTCCAAATTGCCACGTGGTCTTAGCTGTGTCCCGTGTAGTAGCAAGAAGTATAGACCCTCAATCTGCAGCTCGTGATGAAACTCATGTTTCATGCCCATGTCCATATTTCCCTGTGCTATGTAGCACGTTGGAAGCGGAGGCATCACAGTGCGCATCTTATCCTCTTGGACCAGATCACCCGTCACTAGACAAAGGTCGTAGTGCTGGTGAGAAATATGATTGTAGAATGCCTCGGGAATCGCGTCCGCCCGTGTGGGCACGTGCAGATCACCAAACATAAGGACTCTCTTCAATCGTAGTCACCTCCCAAGGACGAGGATTATTCAGTGCCTCATGCGGGAGAGATTCTCAAGGATTTTCAGATAGACATCACGCTTGGGGCCCTTTGCGAGCTTTGACAGACGCTCTACGATTAGTTCAGGTGTGCTCCTAGCAAGGTGCCCAAAGCGGGGCGTTCTGTCAACTATTAGTTCAAGCTCTTCATTGAGGCCCCGTGCCTCAATGCCGTCAATTCTGACGGGAGCACTCGTAGCATCTTTGATCTCTCGTGCCAAGTGGCTGCAGATGACTGTGACACTGTCGGGGTCCTTTTGGAGAATCTCGAGTAAGCCAGCAATGACATTAGCTGCGCTGCCGGGTTCGGTAATTGCTTCAATCTCGTCGAACAGTGCCAGCTTGGATTTTCTGGACACTGCTATGTCCGCGAACTGCTTCAGTGTTGTCTCAAACGCTCCAGCACTGACCATGCCTCGGCTCTTGTAAAAGAAGTATATCTCTTCGAACACCCGCAGATAGGCCTTCTTTGCGGGTACGGGAAAGCCCGCCTGCGCGAGTGTCACGATTTGTGCAATGGTTTGAATCGTGGTGGTCTTGCCACCACTATTGGCCCCCGAGAGAATGACACAATTCTCATTGTCGGTGCCTTCGGGCTGAAATGGCGTTCGGCCAACCACATAGTCGATGGGCTGAACCTCCCCATGTTTGCCTCTCAGCCAGCTCTGTACGAGGAACACGTTTCGGGCACCAAGAATTGCAACCCCCCCATAGTCCATCGATATATCCGGTGTGTGTAAATCGTAGTCGGCGGCAAAGAGACCAACCGCAAGAAACAGGTCGAACTCAAGAAGGGTCTGCACTGCCTGCGTGACAGCGTCCCTCAATTCGTCAAGTTCGCGTGCAATCTTCTTCATCAGTCGGAACTGACGATCTGCGTACAACCGCCGAAGTCTGTCCTCCAGTGCGTTAATCTGGACCGGAATCATCTTGACGGGAAGGGCAATCTCTTCGCTGATTATTCCAGTCACCCAGTCAGCCTCGCGCACTGTCAGACCCAGCATCTTCACCAGCTTGTCCTCGGCCTCACTTATGGTGGTCGAAAACGTTTCAACAATCTCTGCGGGCAGCATATTGCGAAGAGCGCTTCCGTCGGCACCATCCAAGTCTGCAGACTGGAGGATGCTGATGATCTGTTGACCACCCAAGGTGACCTGACTCTTCGCGATTCGTGACGTTATCTCATTGTTGAGCCAAGACTCAACCTCTGCAATGGCGGTGGGAAATATCTTCACTGCATTTCGATATCTATCCAGTTCTTCGTCAACTCCGGAGGCAATGTCTCCGGACTCGTCGATACTCTTCAGGATTTCACCAACTCTGCTCAGCCGATCGAAATCGATCTTCTCCATGAACGAGCGAACTGCGTCATTGGATGGGAGCGAGCGGAACACCTCGGCGAGCTTGCATGCGGCATCTATCACGCGGTAGTTACGGGAGTAGAATCCGACTGTCCGTTCTGGGAGGACATCGTCTATACTCCAGTCCTTCCCGAGAATCTCCACGTTGTCAAACATGTCAAGGGACTCGTCATACAGACCGAGAGGACTGATGAATAGTACCAGATCAAAACCCTGGGCATAATCGGCGCCGGTTTCGCCCTCGGAGAGTATATACACCGGACACCAACGATCGACACCAGCTCCCACAAGTCTGTCAAATACCTTGTCATCTTTGGTTAGAATAACGCGCCCCTCAATACGCCTCGGCTGAACGCGTCTGTAGAGGCTTCGAATCTCAGAGAGGTTTTTCTGAAGAGCCTCTTTCTGTTCCTCGGACAGACCACGTGCCATTTCGGCAGCATTGGCAAAGTACCGTTGTCTTTCAAGTATCACGTCAAGCTTCTCGGGTGGCAGTGGAAAGTAGAGCACAAGTTTGTCGCGGGCATATCCAGTATTCGCATAACCTCGAATGATGTCGAGGACCGAGTCGTAGATCTTGCGAATATCCTGGCTCCTCAAGACCATATTCGAGCTCGCACCAAACTGCGACTCAAAGGCGCCCTTGACTATGTTTACAGCCTGCTTCGAACCAACACCCGGTACAGCCGCGACAAGATCCACTCGTGAGTCGAGTATGACCTTGAGGGCCACAGCCTCGCTGCCGAAGTGATCTATGAGTGCCTTTCTGACCTTGTCACCAACGCCAGGGATATCAGAGAGACTCGTTATGCTCAATCGCAGAATCCCCTATCGACTCGGTTTGCTACCTCGTCTGAGCCGTTCGCCTAAAAACGTTCACTCTCCACCGCACAGAGGTGACCGTTGAGCGCTGCGCACCGTGGCAGAACTAATACCCACGGTGAAGATCAACGATATTGAGAGGCGTTTCACCGTGTAAGAATCGCAGAATGTTCTCGCCAACGAACCGCGTCTGTTCATCTCTGATGCCCTCTGAGAATGCCGCCCTGTGCGGTGACATTATGACGTTGTCGAGCTCGTGATAGGGATATGCTGAGGGGAAGCAACCCGAGCCACCCCACACCTTTGGATATTGCCACCATGCATCAATCGCAGCACCAGCGATTCGTCCTTCACGCAGTGCCTCAAACAAGTCCTTCTCATCAACAATCTCGCCACGCGCAACGTTCACAAGAAGTGCCGTTGACTTCATCCAAGAGATGAACTCACGATTCACAAGACCGCGCGACTCCCTCGTTAGCGGCAGCGTCAGAATCACGAAGTCGGCCTCACGCACAAGCGGCCGGACATTCTCGATGCTTACAACCTCGGAAACTAAGTGGCTTGATGGAGAGATGCCGCTTCTCGTTGCGGCCTTGACCGTGACTCCAAGAGCTCGCAGTCGCTCTGCTACCTCTCGACCGATGTGTCCAAGACCTAGGATGAGGCATGTCTTCCCACGAACCTCGATGTTCGGTCTTGGTCCGCCCCAAGTATACCTCCAGTCGGCCCTGCGAAGCTCCCGATCACTCAACACCAAGTTCTTTGCTAGTGCCAATAACAGGGAGATTGCATACTCGGCCACCTCGGGAGCATTGACATGGCAATTGCACAGAATGACATCTCCACGCTCACGAAGAAGGTCGAGATCAATCTTGTCAACGCCAGCACCAAACGTCTGAATCATCTTGAGGCCGTGAGCATGGAGTAAGTACTCGCGGGGAATCCGGCCCGAAACGACAACTTGCGCATCCGAGCCGTGGCGGAGCATGTCTTCGGCTGAACGCTCACTCCGGACCACAATCGCCTTGTCACCCAAGACTTGTTGGATGGCATCCGCAATCTCGGCTTGGTAAGGTACGAGCACTTTGACTCTCTTGGTCATTGGCACCACTCGCGTAAGTAGGAACCATCTGGTCTACAAGGCTTCTGGTTCAGGCGTTAGAAAAGAAGAATGGGAGCATAGTTGCTCCCATACGGCATGTACAACGAACTAATACGAGCGGGCCACGTACACCACAGCCCGGGCAGGACGACCACAGACAACACAGACCCCATCTGGTTTCTCGTCCACATCGATTCTTGTCCCTCTAATGTCACCGCCAGTCTGAGCCTTCAACTCGTCAGCACAGTCCTGACCATCCATGTCAGTACTGCAGAAGGGAATCCGGGCTATCTTTCCGCGGTCCATCGCATCACGAATCTCGCCGATACGTTCTGCGTCGACTATCAGGCCCTCAAATTTCGCTTCGGCCTGTTCCCGGAGGGTCTTGTCAATGTCCTCACCAAGTTCGTGAATCCGCTCGACGATGTTTTCAAGAGGAACTGTTTCACGTTTCATGAGATCTCTACGGAAGAGAACAACCTTCCTGCCCTCGACCTCACGACCACCGATCTCGACTCTGATAGGGACACCCTTCATTTCCCAGAAGTTGAATTTCCAGCCGGGGGTGGCCTCATCGTCATCGAGATGAACACGGAAACCTGCATCTTGGAGCTTCGCCTCTAAGTCACGGCAGTAGTCCATCACCATCTGTTCGTTCTCCACCTTGAAAATCGGGACGATGACTACTTGATAGGGAGCCAGCTTGAATGGAAGCCTGAGACCCTTGTCGTCACCATGAACCGAGATGAGAGCACCATAGATTCTTGATATCGCAGGGCCATAGCAGGTCTGGTAGGCATACACCTCTTCGTTATCCTCATTGACGTACTTGATTCCAAAGGCTCGAGCAAAGTTGTCACCAAGATCATGAGTCGAGGGTAGTTGGATGACCTTCCCATCAGGCATCAGAGTGTCGGCTGCGTAAGTATTGACACCACCAGGAAACTTGTCCCACTGAGTTCGACGAAACACCATGACTGGGATTCCGAACTTTTCCGTCACAACTTCCTTGGTGGTTTCGAGGTCCTCACGAACCTGAGCCAGCGCCTCCTCATATGTGGCAAAGACATTGTGGCTCTCAATCCAGAGGAACTCCCGGCCTCGAAGGAAAGGACGGGTGCTCTTGACCTCCGACCTGAACACCGAACATCGCTGGTAACGCTTCAAGGGCAAATCACGCCAACTGCGTATCCATAGTGCATACATGGGATAGATTGCGGTTTCGCTCGTGGGCCTGAGAGCAAGCCGCTCCTCAAGCTCCTCACCATCGCCAATCTCACGAATCCAGAAGACTTGAGGAGTGAATCCCTCAACATGCTGAGCCTCCTTGACGAGGTTGCTCTCGGGAATCACCGTTGGAAACAGCATCGGCAAGTGACCCTTGCGCTGCAACGCTTCCTCGTAGAAATCAAACATGATCTCCATCGAGATCATACTCCACGGAAGGAAAGGTGTGAAGCCCTTGACTCCATAGCGGATGTCCGCCAGTTCAGCCACCTTGCAGATCTCGCCGAACCAGTCGGGGAAGTTCTTTTCCTTGCTTATGTTGAAGATCGCCTTCTTGCTGTCTTTCCTAGACTCATTGTCACTCATGGTACAAACAACCTCCAGAAAACGACTGACGAGTGGTGAACTGGCTAGGGCGCAGAAAGAGCCTATTTGCGGTACGGAACGTAACCACCTAGCACCTGAATTCACCGCCAATGTTTTCCGGCAGTCGGTATTTAAATCATACCTTGAATAAGCGCTATCGCTTCAGGGTGGTCTCACCAATCTCACGCATTCGTACATCCCAGCCATATTCCTTGATCATCTTGGCCACACCAGGAGGAACCAACGTTTCCCACTCGCCACCCCACCGAATCAGGTCGCGAACATGATTGCCACTGTGAGTGTGCCTCTCAAGAAGGTCGGTGTCCCCGACTTCTATTCCCGCATCCTTTAGCAAACGGCGAACCAGTGGATTGTGAGAATAGGCCTTGTCGAAGTATGGCACAAAACTGCGTAGGTGAGAAACCCATAGTGGATGAATGTGAATGTCCGGTACAGGTACTATATCAATGCGTTCGAGCGGCAACCCCTCATCAATTAGAACACGCTTAATCATCATTATGCGCTCTCCGCCAGTAAATGGGTTGTCCGGCGTATGAGAGTACTGCGCACTGCCTATTGCGATTATCAAGTCCTCCCCCCGCTGCAGGATCTGCTTGATGGTATGAACATGTCCGTTATGGATTGGCTGGAAACGACCAATGAATACAGACTTCATCAGAGATCACCATTCTGTGGAGTCTACAGGCATTGATAAGCATTGGGAGCAACGAGTGATTGAATAGCAGCCAAGACACAGGCACCATGCCATCGTGCATGATATACTCACAGACGACGAGGTGCCATTTGAGTGATAGAGATAGACGGTTCATATGGAGAGGGAGGCGGCCAAATCTTACGTACTGCAGTGTCTCTCTCAGCAGTAACCATGAGGCCCGTTAGAATCCTCAACATTCGCGCAGGACGACCAAGTCCTGGGCTGAAGAAACAACATATCGCGGGAATCAGGGTGACGGGCATGCTCGTCAATGCAGAGATTGAGGGACTGGAGGTTGGGAGCACAGAGGTTGTCTTCAAGCCGAGAGAGAGAGCCTCAGGGAGATTCTCGTATGACGTGGGGACGGCAGGCTCCATCTCACTGGTTCTCCAGGCTGTGCTTCCTCCTGCAGTCCTCGCATCAGAACCAGTGATCATCGACCTCAAGGGCGGAACCGATGTGGCATGGAGCCCGCCTATCGACTTCATCAAGAACGTGTTTGTGCCCTTCCTCAAGATGATGGGGGCTAACGTGCACATCGACATCAAGAGAAGAGGGCACTACCCACGAGGAGGTGGGAGGGTGGTGTGTACAGTTGTGCCAACTAGTGGGATACGACCATTGAAACACATAGAGTTTGGAGCTGTCACTCAAATCGAAGGCATATCCCATTGTGTCCGATTGCCGTCCCACATTGCCAAGAGGCAGGCAATTG
>CAZSTY010000037.1:2790-8907 GCA_964609885.1 uncultured archaeon | reverse complement strand
GTTGTTGACGGTCCGAGCAGTGTGGTCTGTACGGCCCCTGCCTTCCAGTGGTGCCATGTATCAGTACCGTTGGGCGGTGGCACATCTTGATTGGTACTCTTGATCGTGGCCACAGCATACCCTCTGTCTGTTAGTTCCCTGACGAGCCGTTTTACCACAGTCGTCTTGCCAGAGTCCGAATAGCCCGATACTGCGAATACGCGTGGGGTCATGGGACAATCCTTCGATGACACGTCTTGACCACAGGACGCCGCAGCGGACACGTGCACCGTCCTACGTGGTGTTGCTCCAGTAGGAACCTTAAAAATCAGTCTTAGAGGGGAAGCCGGTGCGGAGACAGTGCCCTTGAACGCGACAGGCGACGATGATATAGCAGTCTTGTGCCGGGATGTTCATCGCAGTTTCCAAGATGGCTCACGAGTCATTGAGGTTCTTCGCGGAACGGATCTCGTGGTGAAGCGTGGTGAGTTCATTGCTATAGTGGGTGCCTCTGGCTCGGGCAAGACCACGCTTCTGAATCTGATAGGCGGTCTGGACCGGCCCACGAGCGGAACGATCATGGTAGACGGTGTAGACATCACGAAGCTCGACGACGAGCAAATGTCCGAGATGCGCCGCAACAAGATTGGAATTCTCTTTCAAGACCAACACCTCCTCCCCGTATTCACCGCTCTCGAGAACGTGATGGTCCCAATGCTTCTCAACGAGGTCCGCGCCAAGGAGCGTGAGCAGCGGGCAATGGAACTCCTCAAGGCCGTTGGGGTGGACCATAGGGCGCATCACATGCCCCATGAGCTCTCGGGCGGAATGCGCTCACGGGTGGCTCTCGCGCGTGCCATGGCAAATGATCCTGTCGTATTGTTGTGCGACGAACCAACCGGTGATTTGGACCACAAGACTGGTGGAGAGATCATCCGCCTGATGCGCGACTTGGCGAAGGATCACAACCGGGCCGTTCTCGTTGTTACTCATGACCCCGAGGTCGCGAGGATGGCTGACAAGATACTTCTGTTGCGTGATGGCAAGCTGGTTGAGGAGCTCGTGAGTCATTTCTTCAAACCCAGCGGTGTAGATGTCGAGGGCGCACGGCAGAGCGATGAGTCTGGAGAGGCAGCCACTTCGGAGGGGTGAGCTTTGTCAAGGGCCAGACGCGACAGGGGGCAAGGCAACAGGCTGTACGCATTGTCCTACGCTCTGGGGTCCATGCGCGCATACCCGTTTCGTGCGCTTAGTCTTGCCATAACCCTCAGTCTTGGGGTTTCTCTGGTGGGTTCGGTTCTGATCTGGGCCGACACTGGCGTACAAGTCAGTGTCAACACCTACTTTGATGAGAATGCATTCCAGATGCTCATCCAGACTTCTCCGCATGCCACCGACGCATTGATTCAGGCCGAACAGTTTGCACGACAGAGCCCGTTTGTTGAACAGACGTATCTTGTGAACTCGACTGTTGGGCTTGTCTACGGGACGGAGCTTCCAGACGACACCGAATACGGTATCGATAGCTACGTCTACTCAAATGGTCTGAAAGACTGTCAGGTCATCTTTGTAGACAACCAGTTCCTGAACCTGACTGCCCGTGACTTCACGGTTGAGGGTCGTTTCTCCCTTCAGCCCGGTGAGGTCCTCGTGTCGACTCAGTTTGTCAACTATGTACACGAGGTCTTTGGCACGATTCTGACTCTAAACTCCACAGTTGATCTGGAGCTCCTAATGAGAGCACCCACTGCCCAGACCACTCCCATTGGTGAGCTGGGGCGACAGAGCCTGCGTTCTCTCAGGATTGTTGGAATATATGAGGTGGAAGGTTACGGTTCACTAATTGAACAGGCATTTCCTTCGATGCTTCGGTCCAACTACGACTATGTTCATTATGACACTCCCGTACTCGGAATTCGCGACAGTGTGATGGTGCTGTCAGACTCGGTTGACCTATCGACAATCAATGATAATCCATTTTTCACCCCACAGGTCTTTGTCCGAGCCCTGTCCACTGGTCTGGTCGAAGCGGGGCCAGACCGCATCGCGGACAATCTTCTCACGTTGAAGTCCCGGATGGAAGAGCAGTTTGGCGTGACAGTTCTTGGTGCCGAGCAGGTCCAGTATCTTCAGGGCATTGTTGACACCTACATCAACGCCATGTCGCTCATCTCCCTGAATCTGCCGCTATTCATTCTCGCCCTCTTTCTCTCGGTATTCGCAGCTGATACGTTCATGGCCGCGAGGAAGACTGAGGTGAGCGCTCTCCGCTCAAAAGGTGCGAGTTCCACACAGATCTATGGTATCTTCATCTCTGAAACGATTGTTATGGCAGCCGTCAGCATCGTCTTGGGCATACTCCTGAGTATTCTGTTTGCTGCTCTCATTCCATCAACAGTCGCGTTTCTAAAGTTTGATTGGAACACCTACCAGTTCTACCTTGAGAATACCGTTCTAAAGCCACAGTCCGTCATCCTCTCAATCTTGATCTGCATTGTTCCGCCGCTGCTCTTCATTCTTAATGCGGCAAGACATGCAACCCGTACTGAGATTGGCTCCATGCTTGTTGAAACCGCAGAGCCGGTCTCTGAGGAACGTGAGGCCCACCGCTTCACGTTGGGGATCTCAATAGTCCTCCTCATCATGGTCGTTGTTTCCGCCCTCTTCTTCCCGCCGCATCCGGCCCTCGTGTCACTTGAGCTGGGCTTGGGGACGGCCTCGTGGTTCTTCTTGGCCTACAATGGTTCACGGGTGAGTCGTGTGGGCTTCGCGAGGCTGACATCAAAGCTCTCTTTCATCCTCGGGGAGAAGAATCTCATCGCTGCTGGAAATCTCAAGATGCGAAAGGGTCGAATTGTCCCATTGATGGTGATCTTGGCACTGACTCTCTCATCGACAGTGGCCTTCTCAGTTCAGGCCCACTCATTCCAGACAGATCTTGAGAAAGAAGTGCGCTATGCTATTGGCTCGGACCTCCGCGTGAGCACCACGGGCCGGCCTTTTGAGTTTACCAGCACAATTGAGGCCTATCCGGGTGTTGACGAAGCAATGCCCGTTCTTCAGACATGGGGCGCAGTAGGACAGACGCGAATCACCATAGAGGCCCTTGATCCCCTGATGTACCTCAAGATAGCGCACTTTGACCCCACCAGTTTCAATGGTGAAGAGCCCAAGACGATTCTGAGAGAGCTGGCGTCGGTTGAGAACGGCATCTTGCTGAGTCAATATCATGCGAATCGATGGAACAAGACTGTGGGCGACACAATCAACATCGAGATTGGTGGTCGTCTTGCTCCTGTGACTGTGAGTTTCAAGATAGTTGGTATCGTCTACACGGCTCCCGGTTTCGGCTATGCCTCAACTGACGACATTCCCCAATCAGCACTGGGCGCCGCCTTCGGCTTTCAGGCACGATACACGGGCTTCGGTATTGCTAACATCGACTATGTTTCCAAGCAGACTGGCATCACTACTGCGCGCCTGTTTCTTGCCGACCTAGTCTGCATCACAGATCAGGACCTTCTCATTCGTGCTCTGAGTGACTTACCGGGCGTGTCCGCAACAACTCCAGAGCGTTTCGACTTGGCACGTCACTCCTTTGGTACCGCACTGTTCCTGAGCACGATTGAGGGACTGTTCTCCATAGGCTTCGCGATGTCACTTCTGCTCAGCATATTCTCATTGACTCTCTTCTTGGGATCGATTGTGAGAGAGCGCAGAAGAGACTACGCAATCCTTCGTGCAGTTGGGTCATCTAGACGGCAGCTAATCAGGACGGTTCTCTCCGAGTTCACAGGCGTGGTCTTGGCCTCACTCGCATTGAGCCTGATCCTCGGGACGATCTTCGGTTACACGATGAGTATCGTTGTGTTCTCTATGAGCCCCTTCTCAAGACTGACCCCGCCCGTTATCTCAGTGCCAGTGGGCTTTCTCACAGTTGTGGTCATTCTTGAGATGATTGCCATGATCGGGGGTTCCTATCTCCCGGCAAAAGAAGCCGCCAAGACAGACCCCGCTATTGTACTAAGAAACCTGTGAGGATGTACGATGGTCAAGCCACAGCAACACGCAATCCTGAAGGGCAACCCCTACTGGGCGATATCTTATGCTCTGAGTTCTCTGAGAAACTACCGGGTACGCAATATGGGCATTGCCATTGTTCTTGCTATTGGCATTGCTCTGCCCACTACTGTGTTTGTATGGTCCTCAACGGGTACGATCATGGTGCTGGACAGTTACTTCGAAGAAACGCCTTTTCAGATGTACATGACTCCGAAGGCCACGTATACCTACATCTCTGCCCATCTTGCGGATGCCACTGAAACAGCCCTCTCTAACCCGTACATCGAGAGTACCCATCTCGTATTATCCACTGTTGGGATTCTTGCTGTGCCGGGATCAAGTTGGAGCAGCTATAATATGTACGGGGTCAACTACCGTGAGGGCATCAAGGACATGCGTGTCCTGTTTGTCACGAGCGACTTTGTCACCAACGCGTCCTCTCTCTTTGACTGGACCGGAGAGCCGACCCTCCATCATGGAGAGGTCCTCGTTTCGGAGATGTTCGTCAACTATACCCGTCAAGTTCACGGTATCGACATCCAAGTTGGCAGCACCATTAGCTTTGACGTGCTGACGTACAGTGCCCACGGTGGTACCGGTGGCGACTTTCGTGTCAGTAACATGGTCGTGGCTGGTATCTACTCTCCTAAGACGACTCGAACTCTGCTTGACAGGGCATTTCCGTCCATATCTCGGAAGAACTGGGACGAGTTCTCTCTCACGAAGGACTCTGTTCTTGGGCTCTCTGACTCAGTAATGATTCTGCAGTCTGATGTTTCGTCCTCACATCGGGTTGACATTCGCGACACCGGGTACTTTGAGCCCGTTGTGTTCTTGAGAGGCTCAAAGACCAACCTTCTCGCGAGCGGTGCGGAGAACATAGCAAGCAACCTCGTCGCAGTTCAGGACCAGTTGGATGAGGCGTACCCCAGCCTGACGGTCAAGGGACTGTCGGAGATATGGAAACTGGATGCTGCGATCTCTACATACCTACAGAGCCAGATCCTCACGGTGATTGTCTTTCCCGTGATGATCATGAGCCTCATGCTCACAGTCTTCACGTCTGAGACCTCAATCTCACGGCGCAAGGGCGAGATAAGCGCTCTCAGAGCAAAGGGTGCGTCTTTCAACCAAGTCTTTGCCACGTTCATGTGGGAATCAGTAATCCTTGCGTTTGCAGGACTGCTGTTCGGCATATTGCTGGCGTTGGTGATGGCACCGCTTGTCGGATCAACGGTGGGGCTCTTCGTCTTTGACTGGGATCTGTATCTTAGGTATGCATCCAATCTGTACATCCCACCATTGGCACTGGTCATCGCAGCTGCAATCTCCATGTATCTCCCCGCCTCATACCTTCTTCATGTTGCCAGAAGGATTGATGTTTCTGAGATTGGGCAGCCCACGGTGAATGTCCTTGATGAAGAAACTGAAGAAACTGGCATCATGCGTTATGCTGTTGGTCTGACGGCCGTCTTGGCTTTTCTGCTGGTCATGCCAATGATAGTTGCCCCCAAGGGTGGTGTTGCGGTGGCAGAGATTCTTGCTGCGACACTGGTTCTCTTCGCAGCCTCATATCTCGGCTCTAAGGCGATGCGCCATGTCACGGCGCGCCTGTCTGGGGGAACGAGTTTCATCCTTGGAGAGAAGGCCCTCTACTTGAGTCGGAGCCTGAGCAAGAGGAAGGCACAGTTCATTCCACTCCTTGTGATTCTCACATTGACGCTCACTACCACGACAATGATGATTGTCCAGTCCTCCAGTTTTGAGGCGACCGTCCGGAACGAGGTCAAGTACTCAATCGGCGCGGACATTCGGATTGAAGGTAACGACCTCCCAATCACACTAAACAAGTCTATTCTGCGTCAACCGGGCGTGTTTCGAGTGACTCCAGTGGTCGAAACCACTGCACAGGTGGGATCAAACAGCTTCTTCTTGGAGGGGGTCAACCCTAAGGAATACGCAGGTGTGGGCTTCTTCACCGATGATAGTTTCGTGTCTGGAGATCCAGAATCGGTACTGTCTGCTCTTGCAAGCACACCCGATGGTATCATAATCAGCGAATACTACTCGCGGCTA
>CAZSTY010000037.1:1945-2780 GCA_964609885.1 uncultured archaeon | reverse complement strand
TGGAACAAGACGGTTGGCGACTCTGTGACAGTTTCGTTTGCTGCGTTGAACTTCACGCGTACAATGCCGCTACAGATTGTAGGCATCATGCGTAGCGCGCCAGGATTCGGGATGGCCTCTACGAAGGAGCTACCGGGTCCGTCCTTCGGGTCACAGCTGGGTTTCCAAGTCGTAGGTGAGGGTTTCGCCCTAGTGCACATCGATCTTCTCCATAGCCAGGGCTATCTCGACACGGCGAAGATGTTCTTGATAGACACGGTCAGCTTCGCGAACATGACTCAGACCATCGAGTCAATAGAGTCACTTGGCCAATTCGATCTCTACAGTCCCGCAACCTTCAACTTGGCCCAAGAGTCGTTTGCGATTCAGTTGTTCCTCTCCGGAATCAATGGTCTCACAGTCATCGCATTCGTCCTGTGTGCTGCGATGGGACTCTCGGCGATTGCCCTATTCTTGGGTTCGGCGGTTCTCGAGCGTGCCATTGAGTATGCTGTGTTTCGGGCGCTTGGCGGAACAAGGCGCCAAGTTGTATCCATGGTATTCGGGGAGTTCACAGGCACGGTTGTGGCGTCCATTGCCATCAGCGTGATACTGGGCTTCATCTTTGGCTACTCGATGAGCCTGCTCACCTTCGGCATATCTCCGTTCTCTCCGATTCTTGGAGAAGTGTTGTCCTTCCCGTTATTCATCATGGGGCTCATTGTTGGGGCTGAGAGTATCGTGATGTTGGGCAGCTGCTATTTCCCTGCGCGCAGGGCGTCAGCTGTGGATCCTGCAAGGGTGCTGAGGAACCTGTGAGGCCAGCGGGTGAAAACATGCTGCGCAACTCAATAAC
>CAZSTY010000037.1:0-1935 GCA_964609885.1 uncultured archaeon | reverse complement strand
CGGAGGTGTCTGTGAGCCCGATGAAAGTCACAGAGCAGCTTGACTTCTATGGCGACTTTCCTGATGATGTTGTGGTGAGCGTAGACAACGTCTACAAGATATACAAGACCGCAGAACTTGAGGTTGTGGCTCTGAGCGGCGTGTCCCTTCAGATACTGGAGGGCAAGATTATGTGTGTGGTCGGGCCGAGCGGCTCTGGCAAGACCACCCTGACCAACATCATCGGCGGCATTACAAAGGCCACTGTCGGTAAGGTGTATTGGGCGAACCTGAGGACTGACATCACGAAGCTCTCCGAGCGTGTTCTCACAGAGGCCAGAAGGAACTTCATCGGGTTTGTCTTTCAGGTCAACAATCTGCTTCCACATCTGAACGCTTGGCAGAATGTAGAGCTGGCTGCACGCATAGCAGGAGTGCCACGTAGCGTCCGCAAGGAGCGAGTTGACCGCCTAATCAAGCTGGTCGGCCTTGAGGAACGCAAGCGCAGCAAGGCCACGACTCTGAGTGGCGGTGAGCGGTCCCGTGTTGCAATTGCAAGTGCGCTTGTGAATCTGATTGATACAGAGGGCAAGGGCCTCGTTCTATGCGACGAGCCAACTGGTGACCTTGATCCGGAAACTGCAGAGCGGATTCTCGACCTCTTTCAGGAACTCAACGAAACACTGGGAACGTCATTCTTCATTGTCACCCATAGCCAGCAGGTAGCATCCAAGGCGGACATCACAGTAGAGATTCGCGACGGCATCATATCTGGTTTCCACCAGGCTGGGATTGATCTTGACACGCTGGGCAACACACGAATCGTGCGCCTAGACAACAACTATCGACTACCAATGCCCACAGATCTCTTGGAAAAGGCAGGTAACCCGACGGAGTTCAGAATCACTTACGAGGACGGCAAGTTCATTCTGATTCCACAGACAGGCGAAGTAGTTGATGCACTCCGTACTCGTCAGGTTCGGATATGTCGTGTGTGTGGGCACGAGATTCCTCCAGGGAGCTACATCTGCAGCAACTGTGGTTCCACAATACAGTAGCGTTGTTACTCATACCGCCTCTGCTGGCGGTCCGCAATGTGTAGCACGGCCACAAGCTCCTCAATACATCGAAGGTTTCCCATGAGCGACCTGACCTGCAGGCGCAGACGTTTCTCCACCTTGACACGCCTCTGTTGGAGTGCCAACTCTATGCGCCGTGCCAAGCTCTTGCCCTCGCTGTCGAAGTCTACAAGAATGAGTACGGCGGCGGGCTGCTCCCGGGCAAGCTCGTCAACAAACTCATGGATGCTCTTTCCTGAGTGCATCCGCTTGATTGGTGCCTCCACGCCCAAGTCCCTAAGCACCTCTTCATCTCGGCGCCCCTCCACCACGACGACTAGTCCCGGATAGGCGACATGAAGTCCCCGAAGAAGCCGGATAAGGTTCTCTTCCTCCTCTCGCAGTTTCTTTCGGGTTCTACTGCCTCTCATACATTGTGCCTCCTCTGCAGAGGAAGCGACTGTTCACGGGATGATCGCTATCTTCATACTCTCCCCTCTACTCATCATCTCCAACGCCCGGTTGATCTCGGACAACGGCATCTGATGCGAAATCAGTACATCTGTCTTGATGTCCCCGGCGATGATCAACTTGAGCGCCTGCTCCACATGCTTGGGCGTGAGGTGGAATACCCCCTTCAGTGTGAGCTGCCCGTAGTGAAATCTCGTTGTGTCAATCTCAAACTTCGTTCCTGATGCTGCTCCCCCGAAGAGGACTGTTGTGCCTGCATCCCGGGTCATATTGACGGCCTGTTCCCATGTCACACGTAGCCCCACTGCCTCGATGACGACATCCGCTCCATAGCCGCCCGTTTCTGATTTCACTCTGTCAACAGGGTCCTCCTTCGACGGATCAATGACTATGTCTGCGCCCGAGCGTCGTGCCATGTCGCGTCGCA
>CAZSTY010000036.1:0-8911 GCA_964609885.1 uncultured archaeon | reverse complement strand
TGGAGAAAGCCCCATCCATCGGTGGCAGAATGGCTGCTCTTGACAAGACATTTCCAACTCTCGACTGCTCAGCATGTATCCTCACGCCACGTCTGAGCGAGGTGGCTAGGCACCCAAACATCGAGCTGCTGACGTACTCTGAAGTCCAATCCGTTGAGGGATCTCTCGGTGACTTCGCTGTGAGAGTGCTGAGGAAGGCCCGATACGTGCGTGAGGATCGTTGTTCTGGTTGTGGTGACTGCGCCCAGGAGTGCCCGGTGGAGGTGCCAAGTGAGTTTGATGAGTTCCTGGGTTTCAGGAAGGCCATCTACGTGATGTTCCCGCAGTCCACGCCTAACGTGTACACTATTGATTCTGAGCACTGCATCAGGTGCAAACGTTGTGTACGCGTGTGTGAGCGCGGTGCTATTGACCTTGACATGGAAGACGAGGTCGTGGAGTTGGGAGTGGGAGTGGTGATTCTCTCCACGGGATACAAGCTGTTCGACGTTCGTCAGTATCCACGGCTGGGCTACGGGCACCATCGGAATGTCATCACCGCCATGGAATTCGAGAGACTAATCAACGCAGCAGGACCGACGAAGGGCCACCTGATACGATTGAGCGATGGGCAGGTGCCGAAGCGAATTGGGTTCATTCAGTGCGTCGGCGCACGGGACGTGAAGAAGGGCGTTCCCAACTGCTCTCGCGTATGCTGTATGTACGGAATCAAGAACGCGGTCATGGCCAGGGAACATTACCCGGACGCCGAAGTGACGGTCTACTACGCGGACATCCGAGCCTTTGGAAAGGGCTTCGAGGAGTTCTACGAGATGGCGAAGACACGCTTTGGTGTGAGGTTCATCAAGGGCCGCGTCGGTGAGATCATCGAAGACCCCGAGACCGCAAACCTTCGATTTGAGGTCGAAGACACGCTCTCGGGTGAGATAATTCAGGTCGAGCACGACATGGTCGTGCTGTGTCCGGGTCTCCAACCCGCAGAGGACCTCGACAAGCTTGCTGAGATGCTGGGACTGGACACTTCGACAGACGGCTACATCGAGACCCGTGACGCCTTTGCGGCACCGCTTGAGACCAACCATCCCGGAATCTTGGTCTGCGGATGTGCGGACGGTCCAAAGGACATTCCGGACTCCGTCACCGCAGGGAGTGCCGCGGCCATGAAGGCGACCATTCTACTGTCTTCTGGAGGTGCAAAGTAGCTTTGGGCGAGAAAGAAGAACCCCGCATCGGCGTGTTCGTCTGCCACTGCGGACACAATATCGCGGGGACAGTCGATGTTGAGCGCGTCGCGAAGGAGGCGTCCAAGTTCCCGAACGTCGTCTTCTCGACCGACGAGATGTTCATGTGTGCAGACTCCGGTCAGGAACTCATTCGAACCAAGATCAAGGAGTTCGGCCTGAATCGAGTTGTCGTGGCCAGCTGTAGCCCGCGGATGCATGAGCCGACTTTCCGTCGTGTCGTGGAAGAGGGTGGCCTCAACAGGTACTTGTTCGAGCAGGTGAACCTCCGCGAGCACGTCTCGTGGTGCCACATGCATGAGCCCGAGGCTGCGACGGAGAAGGCCATAGACTTGGTTCGAATGGCTGTTGCGCGTGCGGCGAGGCTGGAGAGTCTCCCAATCAAGACCGTCAGTGTCATCCCACGCACACTGATCGTGGGTGGCGGTATTGCTGGTCTGAGGGCTGCGCTGGACATTGCTGATAGAGGCTTTGAGGTCGTCCTAGTTGAGAAGACTCCCAAGCTTGGCGGCCATGTCATCAAGTGGACTCACATGTTTCCGGGTGACAGGACCGGGGAGCAGGTCATAGGCCCGATGATAGAGCGGGCAATGGATCACCCACGAATCAAGGTCTACACCGACAGCAAGGTCGTCGGCTTTGACGGGTACATTGGAAACTTCGAGGCTACCATTAGGAGCAACGACGGAAAGTCTGAGGACAAGGTCGAAGTCGGCGCGGTAATAGTCGCGACAGGATTCAAGGCGTTCAAGCCAAAGGGATACTACGCCTATGGAGAGTCACCCGACATTGTCACCCTTGAGGAGTTGCAGGAGATGCCCCGCCGCGACGAGCTACTGCGCCCCAGCGACGGGAAGCCCGTGAAACGTATCGCGTTCATCGGCTGTGTTGGATCGCGGGAGCCCGGCGTCAAAGGGCACGAACACTGCTCGCGATATTGCTGCTCGGCCGTTGCGAAGGCAGCCGCAGACCTCCGTGACCGTGTTGAGGAGGCACTCGTCCTCTACCAAGACGTTCGTACGTACGGACGGGGTCATGAAGGGATACATCGTCTTGCTCGTGAGAAGCGAGTCATCTTCAGCAAGTTCGAGCCGAGTGAGAAACCCAAGGTCACGGTAAAGAAGGGCAAGATCATCATGGAGTGGCACGATGTGCTTGCCGATGACGATCTTCGTTTCGAGCCCGACTTGCTCGTCCTGGCCTCAGCGATGGTGCCTCCGGATGATGTTGAGGAGACCGCGAACCTCTTCAGTCTGACACGGAGTGGTGACGGGTTCTTCAATCCAGAGCACATCAAGCTGGCACCTCTGACAACTCACACGGCTGGAATCATGATTGCTGGAGTGGCTCAGGCGGCAAAGAACGCCTCAGAGTCTGTCGTTGATGCGAGCGGTGCAGCAGCAAAGGCGGCATCGCTGCTGGCAAAGGGCGAGGTGGAGATTGAGTCGACAGTGGCGCACGTTGACCCCGAACTATGTTCGTCCTGTCACACGTGTGTGACTGCGTGCCCATACGGTGCGACATCGATGGATAACTCGCGAGATCCGCCGGTGGCCGTGGTCACTGAGGCAAAATGCCATGGCTGCGGGACCTGTGCGGCGGGATGCCCGAGCGGTGCGATAACTATGCTTCACTCCACTGATGATCAGATTCTGTCCATGGTGGAGGCGTTGCTAATGCCGGCGATGACAAGCGGAGGTGAGGTTCAGTGACCGAGGCTGCTGAGAAGCAAGTCGTACATGACGAGGAGTGGGAGCCGAAGATTGTGGCGTTCTGTTGCAACTGGTGCTCCTATGCGGGTGCTGACCTTGCTGGTACGAGCAGGATTCAATACCCGCCCAATGCCAGAATCATCAGAGTGAACTGTACGGGGCGTATAGACCCCGACTTCATATTGAGTGCCTTGGAGCTGGGCGCGGATGGGGTGCTCGTTTCTGGTTGTCACCCTGGTGACTGTCATTACACGAGTGGAAACCTGAAGATGCGAGCGAGATGGGCCCTCCTCCGCAGAGCGATTGAGCAGGCAGGCGTTGATCCCCGCCGAATTCGTCTGCAATGGGCTAGCGCGTCTGAGGCGCAGATCTTCGCCGATGGAGTTACCACCCTGATAGAACAGGTGAAGAAGCTAGGACCGCTACGGGGGCAATGGAAGTGAGTCTTTTCAGAAGGTTCTTTCAACAGAATCGCGGTGAAGTGCGAAAACAGCGCAAAGCGATAACTGAGGCTTTGAGCCTCGGACCGGCGACTGTCTCTGACCTCGCAGCGCGTACGAACCTTCCAAAGGAGATGATTGTGTGGAACCTCATTGGCCTACTGAAGTGGGGTGAGGTTGAAATCGCCGGTGATAACGGCGGAGAACTGATTTACACTAAGAAGGAGGTCTAGAATTGGCAGAGCCGGTACCGGTTGCAATGGGTCAGGGTAGCTCATGTTGGGGCTGCTATCAGAGTCTGATAGATATCCACATGCACTTGGCAGATGTTTTGCCCAAGATTGACATCAAGTTCTGGGCCTGCGTGGCTGACTTCAAGCATAAGGATCTTGAGGGTTATCCCGATGGATCAATTGCCGTGGGGTTCTACGAAGGTATGGCCCGGACTGCCGAAGATGTTCATCTACTGAAGACGCTTCGAAAGAAATGCAAGATCTTGGTCGCGTTCGGGACCTGCGCATGCTATGGAGGAATTCCCAGTATGGCGAACTTCTATGACATCGAAGAGTGCTACGATGTCAAGTTCAGAAACAACAGGACCGTACACGATGGTGAGGTTCCTACCGAGAACCTGCCGCCAATCGAGCCGGTTGTTCGTCCGAACAGCGACTATGTGAAGTTTGACGTCTACCTGCCGGGATGTCCCCCGACATCAGACCTGATTCTGAAGGCTGTCACGGCCCTTCTTGAGGGAAAGGAGCTCGACCTTCCTCCGTATGCCGTGTGTCACTACTGCAAACGTGAGAAGAAGGAAACGCCAATTCCCAAGATACTGCGGCCATACACGGGAAATGCTGACCCAGACAGATGCCTGCTGGAGCAGGGATACATATGCCTCGGTTCTGCTACGTGGGGCTTGTGTGAAGGCCAGTGCGTGAACAGAGGGGCACCCTGTAGAGGATGTTTTGGGCCGGTACCGCCTATCACACAAGATCAAGGTGCGGCGGCCATTTCGATGCTAGGGACGTACGCCCCCATCGAGCCTGAGAAGCTTGAGGCCGAATGCAAGGACCCGCTAGGAATGTTCTGGCGGTTCACCTACCCGGCGAGTCATCTTGGACGAATCCGAATCCGTAGAGAGGAGGCGAAGAAGAAGTGACCGAGGAGAAGATTATCCGAATCGACCCTGTGACCCGACTTGAGGGCCACGGTTCACTCACGATAAAACTGGGGCCCGGCAACAAGGTCCTCGATGTGCAGTTCAATGTGAGCAGCACCCGATTCTTCGAGAAGTTTCTCGAGGGGCGACCCATGGAGGAGGCTCCTCGAATAGCCCCACGGATATGCGGTATCTGTCCTATTCCACACCATCTTGCCTCGGTCAAGGCGGTCGAAGACGCATGGGGAGTCACACCGCCTCCGGCGGCTATTAAGTTGCGTAGGTTGCTGATTGAGGCCAAGCAGTTGTCTTCGCATGCGATTCACTTCTACGCACTCGCAGCCCCGGACTTCGTCTTCGGTCCGTTCGCGGACCCGGCCGTCAGAAACGTGGCTGCTGTGCTGAAGCACTTGCCGGATGTCGCGGTCCAAGCAATCAAGCTCATGCAGTTTGGTCAGGATCTCTGTCGAACTGTCGGCATCAAGCAGATACACCCGACCGTTGCTATTCCGGGCGGAATGATGTCCTCGCTCAGTGAGGAAGAACGCGACCGCTGGTTGAAGGAGATTCCCGAGCTCATGGAGAACATTCAGAAGACTGTTGATCTAGCCAAGAAGGTAGTCAATGACTACATCGATGTCGTGACGCGAGTGGCTGTGACTCCTACGTACTACATAGGCCTTGTAAACGACGGAGTCCATGATATCTACGACGGCACGGTGAGGGTCATGGATCCTGAAGGCAAGATTCTGGCCAACTTCAAGCCACAGGAGTATTCGGAGTACGTCGGCGAGCACATCCCAAGGCACTCTTATGCGACGCACACCTATTACCGACCAGCCGGGTACCCTGACGGCATCTGGCGCACGAACACACTCGCGCGATGCAATGTTGCAGACAAGATGGCCACTCCTCTTGCCAACGAGGCCCTCAAGGAGATGCGAGAGCTCGTCGGTCGTCCGTCTCACCACACGTTCGCGTACCACTATGCGCGCGCCATCGAAATGGTCCAGGCCGCGGAGTGGATACAGAGGCTTCTTGAGGATCCCGAGATTGTGAGCACTGATGTGAAGCTCTCAGACGTCGAGCCGAAGGCGGGCGACGGAGTTGGCATTGTGGAGGCTCCACGTGGGACTCTCATCCACAACTACGAGTGCGACGACGACGGAATGATTGTCAAGGCCAACTTGATTGTCGGAACAAACAACAACATTGCTGGCATTGAGAAGAGTCTGATGGACGCAGCGCGATTCATCTTCGAGCAGGAGGGCTACAAGGACCTCAAACTGCCCGAACCCATGGTGAAACTATAGGACGTGAACAATATGACCGAAGAGATACCCGAAGGACTGCTCAACCTCATCGAGATGGTTGTGCGGTGCTATGACTGCTGACTATCATGCGGCGCTCATCTCGTCGTCGTGGACGAGGAGGGCCGCGAGATAGTCCGGAAGGAGCTGGTGACTGGCGGCGGATGAAGGCGCGATCGCAAACCGTCGGGACCGCGCTTGACGACCCCGCAAGGGTGGCCTCTCACCCTCCTTCTCCCAACTTTGTTCTGTCGCGTACTTGACCATACTATGTGTGGTATTCTACAACTGTGGTAGCCTTGCATATCGACCGACCAACGAGTTAATCTTGCAAGAAAGCATCACGGATGCCTGGTGAGGGAAGCAACCGATGGGATCTACTCAGAAACGGGCTCTTGTGAGGCCCCCCTCTACTGCATTTCGGCGATGCATATCAACACACCCACTCCGGGACACGGTGAACATCGAAGTGGCGAGGGAACAACATGATCGGTACGTGAAGACCCTGCGCGATCTCGGGGTCGATGTGATGGAGCTTGAGCCGGATCCGACGCTGCCCGACGCCTGCTTCGTGGAAGACACTGCTGTGGTGCACGGAGGCCGCGCTCTCTTGACCAGGCCACGCCCTGTTAGCAGACGTGCCGAGGTGTCGGAGGTTGGTCGAGCCCTTGATGAGTATCTTGAGTGCAAGAGTGCAGAGCCGCCAGCGACGATTGAGGGCGGCGACGTGATACATCTGTCGGACCGTTTCATCGTTGGTTTCTCTGAGCGGACCAACATCGAGGGCATCAGGCAACTCTCTGAGTGGCTGCGTGTCCGAGTGGACGTAATTGTTGATCCCAAGATGATGCATCTCAAGTCCCACTTGACGGCAATCGATGACACCCTGTTCGTCGGTACAGAGCGTTTCCGCAATGAGCGCGCAGTTCGTGGGTTGCGATACATTGTGGTGCCACCAGAGGAGTCCTATGCTGCAAACACGTTGACAATTAACGGAACTGTCATCTTGCCAGCGGGTCATCCGAATACGCTGAGAATGATTCGGGATTGTGACCTAGACGTGACCACAATTCACATGTCGGAGTTTCAGAAGTGCGATGGCGCTTTGACTTGTCTCTCCATCCTTTTTTGAGGGCAGGCCTCCTACCGCAGTACTGCCGTTGTTGCGAGATTTGACGCTTCAAGACCAGTGATAACTACCAACTCGACTGAATACAATTCCACACTGGCAGGCGAATCGGCAATTCCAATCGGTGTCCTAAGTATCACAAGCGTGAATAATGGACGAACGAGGTTTCACTTGAGGAATGCTACAGGTCCTATGCCAACCACGAATCACAATAGATGTCCGTACCTTCGCCTTTCTCTCTCTAGCAGCTTGTAAGAGTCCATTGTAGAGAATCGGCTGTGGTCACTGATCACAGCATGTCAACAGGGGTGAATAGAAATAGAAGGGGGGCGAATTCACGCCCCTACAGTACTGGACTACTTGGACTGCCGTTTCTTCATCAGTATCACGATGATCACGACAACAACACCGCCTGCACCACCAAGTATCGCAATGATAAGCAGCGGATCAATCACTAGCGGGACCGATCCGGACGTGGGAGCCGTTGTTGTCGTTATCGGTGTGGGAGTTGTAGTCGTGGATGTTGTCGGTTCCGTCACGAGAATCTCAATGGTGAGATACGAGGACTGCGCACCGCGATCGTACACAACGACATACATGTAGTGGGTTCCTGCGGTCAGGCCATCAATATTGATGACGATGTCATCACCGTTCCAAGGATACTGCGCACTCGGCTCAGAATCGAAGCTCACATTATACCCACTCGGAGTCATGTCTCTGGCGGAGATTGTCACAGTGTTCCCGGTCGTACCCTCTTCGTAGGTGACAGGTCCCGAAGGGCCAACCAACTCTGGCGCTGTGTGGTCATAGTACACAGTCTTGAGGACGGTACCGATATTCCCAACAGTGTCGGAAGTGGTTATGTTGATGACATACAGCCCCTCATCTGAAAACACCAGTGAGTACAACAGAGGAGACCCTGTATGATTGGTCTGTAGTGTACCGTTCAATAAGATGACAATCCACGCAACTGTCGAAGATTCGTCGAGACACGATACATCGATGGACATGGATTGTGATGTGAAGACGTGACCATCTACAAGATTGTCGTTGATGACTGGAGCCGTATTGTCAATCCAGAGATTGATTGACGTGACGAACTCATCAGTCCCATCAACAAGGATTCTCAATGTTAGAACGTAGAATCCATCCGCGAAGGAGGTGGAATCGAAAGTGAACTCAGCAGGGCCAAGCCCACCTGAATAGACGTTCGTTCCATTCAGATCCACTGTTGCGGTAGTAGTAGGAGTCCCTTCGTAGAGAACTCCGACAGTTATTGAGGAATTTATCGATGTTGAAACATCACCGCGTACATGGTCGTTATTTGATGGCGTCTGAATCACTGGATATGCCTTGCACTTCTTCGGAGGTACAACAAGCGGCAGATAGTCGATCCATTGGTTAGGCCAGGTAGACGGCACATCATATGGCACATCACAGATACCATCATGATTGGCATCCGTAGTGTCGGGATTACTCGCCCAATAGTTACCGTAGTCTGATGCATTCAGACCAAATCCCTGCGGAGCGGAGAACAAGACATCCGACATGAACGTGTTCAATGTGAACGTGACGTTCGTTGGATGACCTTCCCAATTGATGGTGATGCGCTCAGTGGCATCAAAGGTGTTGGCCTTGATGAGCGTATCATCGATGTTTCTGAAATTGAGGGATGTCGCAACCGTCGAATTCGCAATCACGCAGTTCTGAAGACCAACAAGATCGAGTGGATCACCTGCGAGGCTAGAGTCTATGATAGTGACATAGTTACAATAGACAAGACTCAGGTGATATGTGTCAATTCCGGCATAGACCGTGTGGTTTTGATTGAAGATATAGTAGATGGGCTTTCCTTCGTAAGTGTTCGAAGTATCAATGTCGTGATTCCCTTCGTCTTTGTGCCAGATGCCAGTAGCTAGC
>CAZSTY010000035.1:0-9346 GCA_964609885.1 uncultured archaeon | reverse complement strand
CTTGACATGCCACTTCACGGTTTCCTTCACACCTATCTTGGGGCCAGCCTCCTTGGTGTGGCTGTGGCCGGTATCATCTGGCCTCTCAGGGCTGTTATCGCACCTCTCGAGAAGGTATTTGCATCAAGTGGCTCCTACTCCTTTCGTGAAGTCCTTCTCTCTGCCTTGGCCGGGACGTACTCCCACGTGTTCCTCGACTCATTTCTATATCCCGAGATGGTGCCCTTCTACCCAGTCGTAGGTAATCCGTTTCTGGGCATGCTGCCCACTGCCTTGGTCTACGAAACATGTGTGGTGCTCGGCGTCATGGGACTGGTGGCGTGGTTTGGCCGATTGAGTTTGTCGAAGGACTCTGAGACTTGAGTCGTGGACGAATCTTTAGAAGCATTCATAAAATAGTATTCGCCGAAATTGCGGGTCATATGTCCTCTTAACCGGGGGTGATATGCGCTCACCAATAAGGTTCGTTATATACTAACTCATCGAGGGCAGACTCGGTGATTGACAAATGAATGATCGATTCAAGATACTCCTCGGGATTGCGCTCGCAGTTCTGATGTTGCAACCAGTCGTGGTTGATGTGGCTGCACAGGGCTCGATGCCCGAGCACTCCACAATGCCCAATCTGCCCACGACTCCGCCAGTACACGAAAAACGGCCTGACGGTTCTGAGTTTATCAGTACGGACGTGATCGCGGTCATGGCAAATGGCCAAGCCCCAATGATTCACTTCTGGTATGCCGCCGATGAGAACGGTACCATCGCAAAGTTCTCACTTCTCTATCTCGGCATCGTTGAGTTCGAGGACCAGAATGGGGACGATGCATTCCAGTCCAACGAGACCCTATACTACGCACCTCTCGCAGCCTACGAGTGGACCCTGCTGACTGGGACCACTGAGGACGATGAGGGCCATGTGACCGAGATCTGGTTGAAGTATGTCAAGGGCGGGCTTCGCTCTGGAGGGATGATGCCAAGCATACCCCAAGTTGATGCTCGTGGGGCATCGGCCGTCCAACGGTTCGAGGATGTGACCATCCAGATCTGGGCTCACATATACCTGTACGACTACCAGGGCAATGTGAGCGATGACACAGGCGTCAAGGCAACCTATCTCGTTCAGGGCAACTCTGAGGTAAAGATGGACATTGAGATTGGCAACTTTCCGTTCAGCACGAACACATCCAGCGTAGCGTTGCAGACACTGCTCCGTGAGTCAGACATGGTTGGTCAACAGAACACATACCGCCATAGATACCGCATTAGAAACAGACATGGCAACGTCACAGGCATGTCGAGCGTCAACTGGAATGGTGCGCCGGGCAACGAGTCTATGATTCAGCCGCTTCCCACTGACCACATCCAGCGGATCGATCTCTTTGATGCCGAAACCGGTGTGACGCAGGGCTTCTACAGCTGGGTTGACAAGGCTGAGATTACGTGGCCGGGTGGTACGACGGAGGCCGTCAACGTCACCGCATCTTACGTTCCGACTGGCACCGGTCTTGCCGTGTACCTCGCGTATCCCAACTTCGATGATGGTACCCTGCTGCACGACCCGTCTGTTGGCGTCTATCCGGAGGCTGCCCCGCTGACCGAGCCGGTTGGCAACACCACTCTCGCAGTTGCACTCGGTGCAGTCGCTGTGATAGCGGTGGCAGCATTCCTAGTCCGCAGGAGGCGATAGGCAGCCCTCGTGTGGGGCGCACCGCTGCGCTCCACTACTTTTTTCTTCAATGACCACGAGTCTGCTCTGTGGGGCCGCGTGGTCGCGAGAAACCTCTCAAGGGAGCGACACAAGGAATGACATCAATGGACCTCGTCCTTCGCGCACTTGCCATATGTGTAATTGCTACAATCTCCAGCCCCATTTTGGCACAGGGTGTTGTGACTTCTCCTGTTGTCGTTGACAGACTCACCATCACCGCAGTCATCAATGCAGACGGCACGACCAATCTTCATCTTGAGGCCGCCCTGACAAACGTTGGGACTGACGCGGTTTCTTCGCTCGAGTTCAGGGTCGATTCCCTGCAACTCCTCGTGTCTTCGGCGTCCGTGAACAGTACCTCAGTAGAAATTTCTCTCACGACTCTCGAACGCCACACGATCATTCAACTCGGGTTGTCGTCACCTCTTGAGCCGGGTCAGCATCTGCTCATCCGCCTCGACATGACCGCCTATGATCTTCAGTCAGAGGCCTCACTCAGTGCGGACGGAATTATGGAGGAGCGGAGCTTCATCTTCTACGTACGGCCTGCGATGCCAGTCACGAACTTCACATTTAATGCTGTCCTCCCGCCACATGCCTCTCTGTCCTCTGCATCGGCCGCCCCGCTCTTTCCCACCGCTTCTGGGAACATGACTGACGGCGAGTCACTGATCTTCTACTGGAATCTCGGGGCGATTGATGTGGGGCAGGAGCAGGTGTTTGTTGTCAAGTATGAGATACCCCTTTCGCAGTCCGCCACGACAGTCGGGATTCCGTCTTGGTTGGTCGGTAGTGTTCTCTTTTTCGGAGGGGCTGGTGTGGCCGTGCTTGCCCCGTGGGTGTTGCATGCGGTGCGACGGCTACGTCACGTGAGGTACGTTGGCATCACCCGCGAGGAGCAGGAACTGCTCTCTGTGATAGAGCGGAAAGGCGGCTCATGCCCACAGAAGGTCCTGTCTGTCGAGCTCGACATGTCGCAAGCGAAGGTCAGCATGCTCCTCAAGAATCTCGAAGAACGGGGTCTCGTCAGGAGGTTCCGCGACGGTCGCGAGAACATGGTTCATCTCATGAACGAGTGAGGTAGCTCGTCCTAGGTATTTATATCGGTCACATAGGTCATCGAAACACAAACACCCTGATGAGGTGTGCTCTTGAGTTCATCGAGAAAGATCCGAGTCCTAATTGCGAAGCCCGGTCTCGACGGTCATGACAGGGGCGCCAAAGTCGTCGCCAGGGCCCTTCGTGATGCCGGAATGGAGGTCATCTACACCGGTCTGCGACAGACACCGGAGATGATTGTGCGGGCTGCCATCGACGAGTCAGTAGATGTCATCGGACTGAGCATACTGAGCGGTGCCCATATGGCCCTCTTTCCCAGAATAATGGAGCTCCTCCGGAAGGAAGGAGCGGATGATATCCTTGTGATCGGGGGCGGAATAATCCCAGAGGATGATGTGCCTGAACTCAAGAAGGCGGGCATCGCAGAGATATTCGGGCCGGGAACCCCGCTCAATGAGATTGTGGAGTACATCAAGAAGAACGTCAAGGTGTAGCCACTAACGAGGACACCCACATTGTCGATAGAAGAGTTGGTGGATGGGGTACTCGCCGGCCGAAGGCGCCACTTGGCGAAGCTGATTACACTAATAGAGAACGAGGACCCTGCGGCTGCAGAGGCTCTCAGCCTCCTGTATCGGCACACGGGCCGTGCGCATATAGTGGGAATAACTGGGCCCCCCGGGTCGGGGAAGAGCACAATCGTCACACGCATGACTGCAGAGTACCGGAAGAGGCACAAGACGGTCGGGATTGTGGCGGTCGACCCGTCCAGCCCTTTCACAGGGGGCGCCCTGCTGGGCGATAGAATCCGAATGCAGGAGCACAGCCTAGATGATGGCGTGTTTGTTCGTAGCATGGGAACAAGAGGGCATCTCGGCGGAATTGCTCGTGCCACGTCGGATGTTGTCAGAGCGATTGATGCCTCAGGCAAGGACATAATCATCGTAGAAACGGTGGGCGCAGGGCAGTCTGAGGTGGAGATTATTGACATAGCTCATACTGTGGTCGTTACCGACGTTCCAGGAAGCGGCGACGACATTCAGGCCATCAAGGCAGGAATCATGGAGATCGCGGATATCTTCGTTGTCAACAAGAAAGACCTGCCGGGAGCAGACAAGAAGGTGGCCGAGATCAACGCGATGCTGGACTTGGACCAAAACATGGGCCAGTGGCGTCCGCCTGTGCTTTTGACAAATGGTCGTACAGGTGAGGGCATCCCGGAGTTGGTGGACAAGATAGATGAGCACATGGTCTACCTGCGCGAGAGCGGTGCCCTCGAAGAGAAGGGCCTCCAGCGGAGTCGCGACGAACTTCATCAGATAATGGAATACCGCCTCACTCAAGAGCTGCTTTCACGGCTCCAAGGACGACCAGAGTACGAAGAGGCTATCAGGAAGATTGCCAAACGGGATGATGACCCCTATACAGTGGCACAGCGCCTCATTGCTGAGTTCCTTGCAAGCTTTAGCAGGCAGGTGTGACGTATGTCGGAGAAGGAGGACATAGCCGCTGCCCTCCGCCAATGGGAGGACGGGCCTGTGGCCAAGACAATTGGCCGTTTCCCGGAGCGAAAGAAGGAATTCACGACTCTCTCGGGGATTCCGGTGAAGCGCCTGTACACCCCGCTCGATGTTGCGGACCTGAACTATTCGGAGTCGCTCGGCTTTCCAGGCGTCTATCCGTTCACACGAGGCGTTCAGCCCACAATGTATCGCGGGCGTTTCTGGACCATGCGTCAGTATAGCGGCTTTGCCACAGCAGAGGAGACCAACCGGCGATTCAAGTTTCTTCTTGAACAGGGCCAGACGGGCCTCTCAGTTGCCTTTGACCTGCCAACTCAGATCGGTTACGACTCGGATCATCCCATGGCCCGAGGCGAGGTTGGTAGGGTTGGTGTTGCAATCGACTCCCTCGCCGACATGGAGGTCCTCTTTGACTCGATCCCCTTGGACAAGGTCAGTACGTCCATGACCATCAACGCCCCGGCCGCGGTGCTGTTAGCCATGTATATCGCAGTGGCTGAGAAGCAGGGCGTGCCCATGGAGAAACTTCGTGGGACAATTCAAAACGACGTTCTCAAGGAGTACGTAGCGCGAGGGACTTACATCTTTCCGCCAAAGCAGTCCATGAGGCTGATCACTGACATATTCAAGTTCTGTTCGGAGAACATGCCCCTCTGGAATACGATCTCAATCTCCGGCTATCACATTCGAGAGGCGGGTTCAACAGCGGTGCAGGAGGTTGCCTTCACGCTGGCCAATGGGATTGCATATGTCAAGGCGGCCATTGATGCAGGCCTTGATGTGGACCAATTTGCCTCGCGTCTCTCGTTCTTCTTCGGTTCACATAGCAACTTCTTCGAGGAGATTGCGAAGTTCAGGGCTGCAAGACGTCTGTGGGCCAGAATTATGCGGGAGCGCTTTGGGGCCAAGAGCGAAAAGTCCTGCAGAATGAGGTTCCACACACAGACAGCTGGTTGTACACTGACGGCCCAGCAGCCTGAGAACAATGTTGTGCGAGTGACTCTACAGGCTCTCCAAGCGGTGCTCGGAGGTACGCAGTCCCTGCACACGAATTCTAGGGACGAGGCTCTCTCCCTCCCGACAGAGGAATCGGTCCGGATTGCATTGAGGACACAGCAGATTATCGCGTATGAGACCGGCGTGGCGGACACGGTGGACCCCCTTGCGGGATCGTACTTTGTGGAGAGCCTCACAAGTGAGATAGAGCGTCGCGCGATGGACTACATCAAGAAGATAGACGAGCTGGGCGGCGCTCCGACTGCCATTGAGAAGGGGTTCATTCAGCGAGAGATCACGGGGAGCGCATACGACCACCAGCGGAAGGTGGACTCTCAGGAACGCATCGTTGTCGGAGTGAACAAATTCACTGTGGAGGAGAAGCAGTTCTTCGACTACATGAGAGTTGACCCCGAGGCCGAGAAACGACAGGTTGAGCGTGTGCGCAGATTGCGTTCCAGTCGTGACCAAGCGGCAGTCGACAGTGCTCTGGAGGCATTACGAGAGGCGGCCAAGACCGACACTAATGTGGTCCCTCCGATTCTGGATGCAGTCCGTGCGTATGCAACTCTGGGGGAGATATGCGGGGTTCTCCGTGATGTGTTTGGAGAGTATCGTGCGCCAGACGTTTTGTGAGAGGTGGTTGGATGACTGTTGAGCGGATTGATCACATTGGGATTGCTGTCAGGAGCATCAAGGATGTGCTACCGTACTATCGAGATGTCCTGGGGCTTCGCTATGTGGGCGAAGAAGAGGTACCCGATCAGAAGGTGCGAGTAGCGTTTCTTGAGATTGGGGAGAGTCGAATCGAACTGCTTGAGCCGACTAACGACGACAGCCCGATATCTGGTTTCTTGGATAAGCGAGGCGGTGGGATGCATCACATTGCCGTTCTCGTCGAGGACATCGAGGAGGCGCTGCAGCGGCACAAGGAGGCCGGATCTCGACTTATTGACGAGCGACCACGAAATGGCGCCCATGGAATGAGAATCGCGTTTGTGCATCCCAAGACGACTGCGGGCGTTCTGCTTGAGTTATGCCAGCACAGCTCGGATTGACTCGGAGTAACGCACAAGCGGATTCAAATTTGATAGACCATTTCCTATTCTAACATACCTTTATCTCATGATATTGCATATGTTACCTCGGAGGCATGTTCCGTGTCCGACGAGATGCCCAAAAGTCATTTCGACTACTACCGCATGGCCAAGAGCTATGAGGCATCAGGTCGGTATAAGGAGGCAATTGAGGCATACGAGAAGGCAATTGAGCTGAAACGCGACTATGCCCATGCGTGGTACTACAAGGCTCAGCTTCACTACAGGCTCAAAGAGTATGATCAAGCAGTCTGTTGTGCAGAGACCGCTCTCAAACTGCAGCCATCTTGGGACCAACATGTCCAGCGGATTCTTCGAGAGGCAAAGTCACATCTCGACGCGTGAAACTGGCAGATGATGAAGGCGCCGATTGTTCCGCAATTGCCCCCGGTAGTGGATACTGGGTCCGACATTAGCTCTATGTCCGGCGTCCGACCGCCTCAAGTATCTCAACAATCGCATCAGCGGTGGTTTCCACATCCTTCTTGCTCACCATGCGATTCAGCACGAATCTGATGCGTGTGCCGTACTTACCATACACAAGTATGCCACGCTTGGCAAGCTCCTCTGAGAGCCGGGGCGCGTCGATGTTGAAGTTGTCCAGTCTGATGAACACAATGTTGGTCTCAGGTTCTTCAACAATCAGACCATCTATCTTTTTGAGCCTCCTGTAGAGCAATCTCGCGTTGTCGTGATCCTCTCTCAACCTGTCGACCATTTTTTCGAGGGCGATTATTCCGGGAGCTGCTATGATTCCCGCCTGCCTCATCCCACCACCGAGCTTTTTCCTTATTCTGCGAGCCTCATGGATGAACTCCTCGGTTCCTGCGACGAGCGAACCGACTGGGGCCGACAGACCCTTGCTCAGGCATATCTGTACTGAATCAACATTTCTCACAAGTCTGGACGCGGGAACGCCAAGTGCCACTGCGGCGTTAAACAATCGTGCACCATCGCAGTGAACGCGAAGGTCATGATCATGTGCCGTTCTGGCCAATGCGTCTACCTGCTCAGGTCGTATGATCGTCCCACCAGCATAATTGTGCGTGTTTTCCACAACGACCATTGCCGTGTGCGCATAGTGGGGATCATCTGGGCTGATCACGGACTCCAGTGTTTCCGGGGTGATGTATCCTCTCACACCATCAACCGGTTTGGGAAAGAGGCCCCCGAGCGAGGCCATGGCACCAGCCTCGAACAGGAATGTGTGAGACATGCGCTCTACGACGATCTCGTCCCCTCGGCGTGTCTGTGCAAGCAGCGAGATTACATTCCCCTGTGTTCCCGATGTCACGAGTAACGCCGCTTCCTTGCCCAAGATACATGCTGCCTTCTCTTGGAGCTCGTTGACCACCTCGTCCTCGCCCACGACGTCATCACCAAGGCGACCCTCCTTGTGTGCTCGGACGATTGCCTCAATCATCTCATCGGTCGGGAGTGTGAACGTGTCACTGCGAAGCTCAATCTTCCTCATGGTGCGAGCCCCAAACCGTCGTCATCATTTAGGTTTGTGGTATGTGCGCGATTGGGAATGATTAAAGACTGGAATGGATGCATTGCCACGGAGGAGCCGTTTCCGATGGAGGACCGACCCGTTGGATACATCAGCAAGATCCGTGGATTCAACCGTGACGCAAAGCTCTACATAGTTTCCAGCGTTGCCACCTCGATCGCATTCGGGATCAGCCTTGTCATATTCAACCTATATCTCATTGAGGTCGGTTTCTCCGAGGACTTCATAGGCTTCTTTCTGTCTGTGTCTCTCTTCGCTACTGCAGGGATTGCCATCGTGGCCGGGAGCCTCACCGACAGAACGAGCAGGAAACGTGTCGTTCTCTTGGCCGGACTGGTATCATTCGGAGCTCTCTTCACACAATACACGATACTGGAGCCGGTGGGCCTGCTCCTCTCTCAGGTGTTCTTCGGTCTGTCCAGTGCGTTCGTCCAAGTGGCGTGGGCTCCGTACATAACTGGTCTCACAACAGATGAGGAACGCCCCCACCTGTTCGGGGTGACCAGTGGCCTCTCTCTCCTTGGTGTGCTGTCAGGAAACATCTTGGGCGGGATGATGCCCGGTCTGTTCTACCGGGTCCTGAGAATCGCAGACTCGCTCGCGATGGGCTACCGCTATGCATTGTGGGTGAGTTTGATACCCTACGTACTGAGTATTATTGTGATTGTGCCGATGACACCAGACATGCCGAGGAACGATGGTAGGTTGTCCATGGGATTCAGCCATGTGCGCAACTGGGGCTTCATCGGAAGGTACACACTCGTGGTAGCTACGGTAGGCCTTGGTGCAGGCATGATTGTCATGTTCTTCAACATCTTCTTCGCAGCTGAGGAGACCTTCGGTGCCAGTACAGAACTCATCGGAGTCATCTTTGGAATCAACACACTTGTGCTTGCCCTCGGCAGCTTTGTGTCTCCCGCGCTCTCGGACAGGATCGGAAAGGTCAACACAGTTGTCCTGACTGAGCTGATGTCTGTGCCGTTCCTGTTGGTGATCTCATGGGCCCCGACATTGTGGTTGGCAGTCTTTGCCTACGTGGCGAGAACTGCCCTGATGAACATGGCTGGTCCGGTTTCGCAGGCCTTCTTCATGGAGTGCTTGACGGCTGAGGAGCGTTCGACAGCGTCTGGTGTACTGAGTGCCAGTGACTCGTTTGTGAGAGGCATCGCAGCGAATATCGGTGGCTGGCTACTAGCCCAAGGACTCTATCGTCTTCCCTACATTCTGGTGTCGGGCCTTTATCTCCTAGCTGTGGCGGAGTTCTACATCTTCTTCAGGCGAAAGGAGGATGAGATTCGCGAGATCCGCTCCGCAACAGTGACGGCGGGAGAAGCAAAGGTCGAGATTGACGCAACATGAGTCCTTCTATTGGAGGCCAGGATACATCTGTTCTGCACGTCTTGTGATCTCCTCATCAGCGGGGAAGACCAGTGGTATGGACACGTAGTTA
>CAZSTY010000034.1:4581-9381 GCA_964609885.1 uncultured archaeon | reverse complement strand
TGACGCATTGCATCACGAACGCACTCCTTCTTGCCGCTGACGAGGAGGTGGCGCTCTCCGTCGAGGCATATCAGCACTCGGCATTCCTCTGCAATCTCAGAGATAATCTCGACAGGTATCTCTTCTGGCAATTTGATACGAAAGAACCCAATGTCCTTCTCTCTGGGCAGCTCCGTGATTGGTGCAGTCTTCTCTTCTTCTGGAAGGGGTATCTCTCCTCTCAGTGCAGCCTCGAACCTGTCCTCCCAATGCTGTCGGTACTCTACTCCCTTTCTCTCCTCCGCCCACACCATGAGCATCTGCCGGAGTGTGTAGATCTTGTCGGCCATGTCCATCCGAAGAGTGGCGTCTGTCCCCTCTGTTAGACGCACATCGTCTTCGTAAGATCTGAGGTATTCAAGTAGCATTTTGCTATTCCTGAAGTCTGCATAGGTCAGGTCTGGAATGAACACACCTTCTCTCGTCAGTTCACCAAGAAGCTCGTTCAGTACAATCCAACATGCCGCAAGGCAGTCAAGCGTAATCATCACAACTACTCCCTGAGCATCTCCTCAATCTGCTCCATGAAACTCTTCTCCCGCCACCACCGCAGGTCTCGGGCTCCAGTCGGACAGATTGCTGCGCACGCGCCACAGCCCTGACACCGCATCTCATCGGTGACACTCTTCTTCACACCCGGAGCCACCTCTTTCATGGATATGGCATCATACGGGCAAATCTCGGAGAAGTGGCACAGGTCACAGCCAACGCACAGTTCCTCGTCAACAACAGCGGTCAACAACTCGATCTCCACAGTCCCTAGGTTTAGCGGCACTACCGCTTGACTAGCGGCTCCACGAGCCTGATTGATGGAGTCTGCGATATTCTTTGCATATGTAACGCCTAGGAAGACACCTGGAACTGTGGTTTCAACGGGTCTGAACTTCATGTGCATCTCGGCTAGGAAGCCGTCTTGGCCCCTGTTGATACCAAGGGCCTTCACGAGATCTCCAACATCATGTGGCGCCTCAAGGCCCACTGCCAGAACGACCATGTCTGATCTAATCTTGAATGTTTCCTGTGATAGAGTATCGTAGACAGTCACAATGGCCTCATTACTATCAGGTGCCCTCTCTACGGTAACGGGTTTCTCACGTACCCATCTCAGATACGTGACGCCATTCTGGCGGTTCTCACGCCACATCTCCTCCATGTAATTGCCAAAAGGTCTGATGTGTTCCTTGTACGCAGAGAAGATTTTGATGTTCGGAAACATCTCTCGTAGCTCTTTCTGAAGAGTGATGACTGCAGAGCAGCATACTCTTGAGCAGTACCTATTACCCTCGCCGGGGTTCTGCCGTGAGCCCACACAGTGAATAAACACCGGGTTTTTGGGAGGAATCCTCAGCTCGCCATTTCGCAGGATCTTCTCGAGCTGAAGCGACGTTATGACGCAGGGGACCTCACCCCATCCGTATTCCCCCCTCTTCGGCTCGTACGTGTCCGTACCAACCGCTAACACGATGGTCCCCACCCTGTACGTCGTTCTCTCACCGGACTCCACGTTCTCCACGGTGATGTCATAGTTACCGTACGAGCCATCCCTGAGCACAGGCTTCGAGTTTAGAACCACTTCGATTCTCTTTTGCTTGCGTATCCTCGCGATTAGGTCATCCACAATCTCGCTGGCAAGGGTGAACTTCGGAAATACTCGGTACAGTTCGTTCAACCTACCTCCAAGCTTGTCAGTCTTCTCAACAAGCACGACCTCGAAACCTTTCTCTGCGATGTCCAAGGCGGCAGTCATCCCGGACACTCCGCCGCCAATGACCATCACTCTGCGAGTGACCTCTACCTTCTTTATTGGAACGACCTCGTTGTTGATAGCCTTCGCCACCCCACTTCGAATCATGTCTTGGGCCTTCTCCTGACGCACCTCCGGCGGGGCGTGGGCGTTGACAAGTGCAAGCTGTTCTCTGAGTCCCACTGGCCCGACAAGGTAGTACCTTGACAGACCCGCCGCCTCAAGAGCACGTCTGAAGGTTTCTTGATGCTGCAGAGGCGAACAAGAACCAACAACGACTCTGTTGAGTTTGTATTTCTTTATCGCGTCCGTGATCAACTGCTGTCCCGGATCGCTGCACATGAACAGGTAGTCCGTGCTATACACAACATGGGGGAGGTTCCTTGCCCACTCGGCCAAACCCGGGGAGTCGATAACATTTCCTATGATGCCGCCACAGTGGCAGATAAACACACCAACCCGGGGTTCGTCGCCTACCTCGATTGGCTCTATGTCCGGAGGGGGTGCGGGTTGTGGCAGCGGCAGCTGCGCATTTGCGGCCATGGCCGCCCCTTTGCCCTCGTTAACGGTATCGGTGCCATCCCTTGGTCCGTGAGCGCACCCGGCAACATAGACGCCAGGTCTGGTGGTTTCCAGTGCCGCTGTGTTAGGGTGTTTCTCCTTTATCCAGCCATTCTCGTCTACCTCAATCCTCAGTATCTTGGCAAGCTCATTCTGTCCCTCGCTAGGCCTGAAGCTTGTGTTCAGCACCACCATTGAGATCTTTTCCAGCTCGGTAATCGTACCGGTTTCAGTATCTTCAATCTTGACGAAGAGGTCGTGAGTATCGGGGTCTTCGGCAATCTCCGCGACACGTCCTCTGATGAACTTGATACCTTGGTTGTGCTGGGAGTCCCAGAGGAATTCCTCAAGCGCCTTCCCCGCTGTTCTGAGATCCATGTATGTGTATATAATCTCGCAGTGTTCCTCGGGGTAGTGCATTCGTGTGACCTGTGCCAGCTTCAGACCAAAGGAGCAACAGACACGATTGCAGTGTTCACTATACCCCTGAATATGCTCCCTGACATCCCGACTTCCGACACAGTTGATGAAGAGAATCCTCTCAGGCTCCTTCCCATCCGAGGGGCGCACCATGTGCGCGTCAGTCGGCCCAGTGGGATGAGTCATTCTGTCGTACTCAAGGCTTGTGACGACATTGGGGAATACCCCGTAACCATACTCGCCGTAGTCAACGGGCTTGTACTCCTCAAACCCAGTCGCCACCACAATCGAACCGACGCGAAGGTCAAAGAATTTGTCCTCGTCATCGTACATGATGCAATCTTGAGGGCACACACCTGCGCACGTTCCGCAGCCGATACAGGCATCTCGATCGATTGTGGCTATCAGCGGAATCTGTTGGGGAAAGTTCATGTATATCGCCTTGCGGAGCGAGAGTCCGTGGTTGTACTCATCGGGGACCTCCACTGGGCAGGCTCGAATGCACATCTGGCACCCTGTGCACTTCTCCTCATTGACATAGCGTGCTCTCTTTCTGATAGTGACCGTGAAGTCACCCTTTGAGCCCTTGACTTTCTCAACGGTCGACAGCGCGTGGATTGTTATGTTCGGGTGCTTGCCAACAAAGGATGTGAGTGGCGTCATAACGCACGCCGAGCACTCAAGGGCGGGAAAGATCTTATAGATGGCCGCATAATTACCGCCGATGTTCACAGTCTTCTCAATCATATGCACGTGGTAGCCGCCGTTCGCGAGATCGAGGGCGGCACTGATGCCTGCCATCCCTCCACCTATGACCAGAACGTCAGTCGGCTTCATCTTGGACTCGGCCTGCTCGGCTGACTGGGTGACCATGGTTTTCTGCTCCAAATGTGCGCTATGGCGTTGCCATGAACGGACTCGGTGATATAATAGTTGTGTCGAGAACAAGTCCGCTAGCCTCTCTCAAGCGGTTTCCGCGGGGGGCTCACGATTTCTGAACCTATGTCAATGCATATAATGCAGGCCGCACGAGTTCATGCCGAAGGTGTAGAATTTGTCAGACTCTGAGAAGTCGCACGATCCTGAGGAGATCAAACGCTCTCTTGAGGACATTGTCGAGAAGCTTGAGCCCACGACAAAATCTAGCAGTGGATGGGGGGCCGTGATGGCCAAACACAGAGAACGTTGGAATGAGCTCAAGTTTCAGATTCACGAACGGCAGTCTGCTCTCAAAGAGCTTGTCAAGAGGAAGAAGGCTGGCGAGATCTCTGCGGACGACTTTGAGAGGGAGTATCGGCGGATTCAAGACGAGCTGACGTCATTAGAGTTCGAAGTCTATAATCTTCGTCTGGGCACTGATGTGAAGGTGTGACTCTACTCCTCCCTTGCACGCTGTATGAGCAGTACTCCCTCCACAACTGCGACTAGACCCAGAAGGGATGATATTATCACGAGTACAAGAGTCGCGACCCCCTCTGTGGAGGCAGAAACTTCTCCTCTCAGGCTCTCGACTAGTACTCCAAGGTCGAAAGACATCAGTGACACATAGTCTGCCTGCCCAGTGAATACGGCTCGCCACCATACAATCTTGGAGCCTGTGTCCTCAGCCAGCTGCTCTGCAAACTGTCCTCCCGCTTGGAGATTGCCCACATCGGACCCGAGGATGATGTCTATCGTCCCATTTCTGAGGCCGTTCTGGACCTCGACCAACTTTGAACCCGAGATGAAGATATTCTCCCCCTCCTGAAGAACTGCCTCAACACTCATTCCAAATGCCTCGGCGATATATGCCTCCGCTGGAAACACAACGACTGCTCTTAGCGAATCAAGCTGATAGTCCTCATCTGCAACTGCAATGGATGCATTGAGGCTCTCGACGCGGTCGACGAAGCTCTCGAACCTAGTGTTCCAGTACGCAGCACCGTCAGGCTTCATCTCTGAGAGAGCGGCACGGGTTGCATTGGCGATTGCAATCGCATTGTTTGGTAACAGCCAGTACCCATGCGGATTCTTCTGCGATGTGTCCTCTCGTCCAG
>CAZSTY010000034.1:0-4571 GCA_964609885.1 uncultured archaeon | reverse complement strand
GAGAGCGGCGCCATATTCTTCGTAGTCCGCAAGTGTGATGAACGGGGTGTCGGTCTGGTTTGCCACATCGGTTTCCCATGCAAAATGCCCCGTGAGAACGAGCAGGTCGGCCTGCTGAGCAGCCTCGATGATCTGAGGTGTGGCCGTGAACGCATGAGGCTCAACGCCCTCGGGTAGGAGGACCGTGGTCTGCACCCTTGATCCGCCGACTTCATTTACTAGGGCGCCGAATGGTGTGATTGATGCAGCAACCTTGAGCTGAGCGTCATCTTGAGCTGTGACCGGTGGGACCACTGCGAGCACATTCAGAATGATCAAGACTGCGATTGGAATGAGGGCCTGTAGACGTCTTGGCAATGCCACACCTCCAGAACGTAACGGTTATTAATTACTGGCGAGAGTCTAATATCGATAATAACTTCTTGCCAAGTATTATTAAGAAGTTCGAAGTGACCTCGTCGTGGGACGAACGCGGAGGTGAAATCGTGCCAATCGTGGCGGTATCGATGCCCGAGTCGGACCTAAAGGAACTGGAGCGTCTTCAGGAAACGGGCGGGTTCGCAAGTCGCTCAGATGTTGTCCGTCATGCACTCCAATCACTCTTGGCTGAACATAGGAGTCTGGAGTCATTGGAGGGCGAGGTGACGACGGTCATCACAGTGATGTATTCGGACAAGGGGAAGTCAAGCGGATGCTCGAAGGTCCAGCATGAGCATAGCCATCTCTTGTCTGCCGTCATGCATGCCCACTCCAACGAGGGCGGGTGTGTTGATGTCATGGTGGCAAAAGGTGACTCGGGCGAGATCCGGGCGTTTCTGCGCGACCTGCGAATGCAGAGGCCGGTCATGAGAGTGTTCGTGAATGTGATAGGGAGATGATCACAATGAGTCAGATGCTACTTGAGGCTCACAATCTGTCAGTGAGATACCCACAAGGGGAGATTGCCCTCTACGATGTCAACTTTGCAGTTCGCGCTCCAACATTTATGGCCATAATTGGTCCCAACGGCTCTGGAAAGAGCACACTCTTGAAGACGGCAATAGGGCTCCTGAGGCCCACAACTGGGACGATTAAGACATTGGGCTACGATGCAGCCCGTGAGAGTGCCGCAATCAGGCGGTTGGTGAGATACGTTCCGCAGCGCGACCGCATCGAGCTCAGCGTACCCATCAAGGTGAAGGACATAGCCCTAATGGGTCGTCTGCTCAAGAAACGCCCTCCGCGGATTGCATCTCGCAAGGACAAGAGACTCGCTCGTGAGGCCCTCGAGCGAGTAAACATGGCTGAGTTCTGGGATCATCCGTTCAATGAGCTGTCCGGTGGTCAGCGTCAGCGCGTGCTTGTGGCGCGTGCCCTTGCCAGTGACGGACCTCTCCTGATTCTTGACGAGCCTCTGGCAGGTACTGATGCAGAGAGTCAGCGCCTGATAGTGGAGGCCCTGCGCGAGTACCACACGGAGAATGATGTCAGCATAATCATGGTCACTCACGACCTCAATCCCATCCACACGATGGTTCACGATGTGTTGCTTCTGAAGAAGACAGTCATCGGTCTGGGCGAACCTTGCGAGGTGATGGACCACGAGTTACTCACGCGCGTGTACGGCCCCAGTGCCAAGGTTGTCGAGTACGGTGGGCATCGGTATTGCATGACTCAGGACTCGGGGGTGGATAGACATGATTGAGGAGATAATCCAGTTTCTAACAACCCCGCTTGTCATGCGCGCGATGATTGGCGCACTACTCATTGCGATTGTTGCATCGGCAAGCGGTTCTTTCTTGGTGTTTCGGGGACTGTCATTCATGACATCCGGTGTTGCTCATGCAGCCCTCGGAGGTGCTGCCCTGGGACTATTCCTCCAGTACACGGGTATCGCACCATGGTTTAATCCAATACTCGGCGCTCTTCTGTTCAGTGTGTTTGTCGCAGCGGTGACTGGATACGCTGGTGAGAGCGGGATAGCCCAGAAGATGGAGGTCGCCGTGGGGGTTTCGTTCGCACTGTCGATGAGTATTGCTGTCTTCCTGATGTACTACATTCCTCCGACTCAGGTCCCACAGATCTGGGGTTATCTCATCGGTGACATACTCCTGCTGGATAACCTCGACATCATCCTGCTCGCTGGCACCGCAGTCTTTCTACTGCTCTTGAGTCTGATGTTTCACAAGGAGTTTGTATACGTCAGCGTGGACATGGAGGGCTCAATTGCACACGGGCTCAATGCTCGTGCCTATCACTATCTCATGTTACTCTCATCCGCCCTTGCCATTGCCCTTGCAACAAAGGCTGTGGGTGCCATTCTCGTCTATGCAATCATGGTGGCTCCGGCAGCCGCATCCAATGAGGTCATGCGATCTGTTCGAGGAGTGATGTTGGCAGTCTTCGTGATAGCGCTGTTTTCAGAGTTTGTGGGTCTGGCCGCATCATTCGCGGTTCACGCCTCGCCGAGTGCCATTGCCGGAATAATCGCGGCCATGTCGTACGTGTTTGCAATGCAAATCAAGAAGATACGCGAACGAGTCAATGGCCTTGCTCATATCGATGAGCTTCGAGGTATGGAGGCAAGTTCGGAGATCACGGTGCTTGACGTAGCGGAGCAGTCCCGTCATAACGATTGATACTCAAGGATGATTGGACACAGTTGATAGTAAGTTGGGCTATTTTGGGAACTGGCTCCCTGTCCACCTAGCAACGGTGCTAGGCTGTTTGAGCGTTGCACCGTTGGATGGTCCAAGTACAGACCAATGCGAGGAGCAGCAACAGATGCTGATAACCTGACAAGTGGAAGAGTATCGACAACACTTAGTGAGCTAGTTGAGGAATGACATATGGTGATGATAAGCCGGTGTAGGGGAGGAGGGCGTTTCTGACAGCTGCCGTGGAGTTGATTTAGCCCTCAGGATCTATGATTATCCAGATTATCAGATGCGGTTCGCAACCTCTAGTGCTCCAATCAATAGACCCACTTGATGTTGCTCATATTTCGACAATTTAACGCATGCAAATGGCCAACTCCTTGAGGAGCGAGCCGATCTACCGTCTGACGCTTTGCTTTCTTCTCTTCTTTCGTTTCGTCATCTCAATTCGTCGTACCCTGTCGGCGTACCAGGCACATCCAATGGGGGCCAATAGGACTCCTAGGACTGCCAGCGGAAAGGCATTTTCTGCGAGAATGGCCACGATGTCGACGTTGGGATGTGGGGACCATGCAGCGGCGCTTGTAGTTGTCGTGCTGGGAAAGTGCTCACTGATGAAATCGTAATAGGCCTGCGGAGTTGTGTGTTCGGGATACATGATGAGAGAGATCTCCTCATTAAGAACATCCATTCGTCCAAGCATCTGCAGGATGTGAAGCGCTGCTCTGGCATATTCCAAGCGTTCATCAACTAAGGGGTCTGCATTGGGACTCGACATGAACGCACCCTGCCACGTTGACTGACATGCAAGCACCCAGTCCACCACGGCGTTCTGATTGATGCGGTCAAGTGCGCCCAACAGGTCCAGAGACCAGACCAGCCGTTCCGTTTCCACCAGAGCCTCATACGTCGCGTGACCTGAGGCATTGTCAAAGTGCGAGAGGACGAATGCGATGACCTTCTCACGGTTGATACAGTCAAGAGCATCGAGGTGGCTCAGACAGAGAAGACCAAGAGGTGTGTTATACACATCAACATAGTTACTTGTGGGAGTGAGGCTGAACCCACTGTTCTTGTGACAGGAGAGAACAAAGTCAAGAGCAAGAGCGGAGTCAATCTCGTCGGTCCGATTCAGCCAGTCCAATGTAGACAGTGCACTCTCCGTAGTAATCAGATCGGGTGGGTCTGAGGGGTACCACGGACGATCAATGAATCCTCCAGAAGACCTCTGGGACTGTCGGACAATGTACACGACCGCATCCAAGTCCAATTCGTCAATGATTCCCAACTTTGAGAAGAGCTCTACCGCAACTGAGTTACAGATAACCCCACCACTCGTGTTTCTTGAACAGTTGACTGGCCCAAAGATGTCATACTCCGTTTCATCATTGATTAGACTAAGTAGAAAGGATGTGGTGTTCTCCCAACCGAACTGGGCTGTATAGTTCAGGTATTCAAGTACTTGATACGGAACGTAGACATCCCAGATGTTCGGGTAGTCATGAAGCCTAGGGTCAGCAGGCCAGTCTCTCAAGTAGCTGTAGAAGGTTCCTTCATAAGGTTTGTATAGAGCTATGACGTAGTCAATGATCGCCTGTCGTCGGGTCGTACTGTGACTATATTCATCTTGGCTAGGATGTTGTGGACCGATGTCAATTTCACCTCCATAACCACTGGAGTCACTTCCCACACATGTTGTCAATCCAAGAAGAAGGAGAAGCATGACTACCGCACTTTGAAATCTCATCCCTGTTGCCACACCTATCCCTCCAATGAAAAAAGATGAAAAAGGATTTCTCATCAGTCAACAGTATAGTAATTGTCGTGGAATTCTCCCATTGGACGGTCTCCAATGACAGACATAACACCCGTCAACAGTGTAGTAGTAATCGTGGGACCGCTCTCGTCCCGCCCATTCGGTATCTTTAAGTAAGA
>CAZSTY010000033.1:0-9389 GCA_964609885.1 uncultured archaeon | reverse complement strand
GTGCTTGGGATGATATGGTGACCATTGTCCTCGTTTTCCCCTCCTTTTCTGTCTGAAGGCTAGCAAGTGGTGGAGTTGATTGTGCTGGCCATCCGAACGAAACAGCGAACAGACGAATGACCACACGGTCACCTACAACAAATCATTCCCAACGTACCCGAATCCCCGCATCGGAAGTTCCCCTGCTCTGTGCGGACAGGGAGTGGTTGGAGCAGGTGTTGGTGTTATCGGTGCTGAGTGCGGAGTACAACTCACCCTCAGACAGGGCTGCTTGCACCGGACGATTTGAGAGAACGGGCGGAGCGACGGTTCACGGACCGCCACCCCGCCATCGGCACTCCGGGTATCACCCACGGCGCCGCGTCAACACAACAACCATTATCACCGCGACCAGTGCGGATTCCAGTAGAGCCGCCACAAGAACCATTGTATCTGCAATGCCGCTCTCTCCGGATGTGGTCGTAGTTGTGCCACCTGTTGTGGTCCCCGTCGTACTTGTTGTCGTGGTGGTTGTCGTGGACGTGGTAGTAGTTGTTGTCGTGACCGTTGTGATGCCGTTCGGTATCACTCTGACAAAGACTGTGTCGACAGCCGGGTTTCCAGCCACGTCATACACCACCAAGGTGTAGTTGTAGACGCCCGCTGGCAGACCATTGACGTTCACCGCAATGCCCCAGCCATCCCACTGACCAGACCACAGAAGAGAGCCGTTGCGGTAGATCTCGTACCGCGCAGGGTGAGCGTCGGATGGGTTCCATATGATCATGTTGCCAGTGGTACCCTCAATGTAGTTCACGTCGGGTGGATGATTGATGGTGGGCGCGGTACCATCGACAACAGTCACGAACACGGTGTCGACGGTCGAGTGGCCAGCCTCGTCGTAGACCACCAGCGTATAGTTGTAGCAACCAAGGGACAGCCCGTCAACACTCACGCTGATCTGACTGCCGTTCCAGAGCCCAGACGCGACAAGGGTACCGTTCCGGTAGACCACATAATGATCGGGGCACACATCGAATGGGCTCCACGTGATCACATGCCCGGTCGTGCCCTCAGCATAGGTGATGTTTCCGGGATGGTCCATTGCTGGCGGGTCGTTGTCCACTGTCGGTTGCGGGTGATAGTCGGCACTGCCCGCTGCACCGGGGATGCTGTACGGCTTGGTACCATTGTAGTCTGACCAGTAGTTGCCCTCATCGGTCGTGTTCCAGTTGTTGTCACTGCCGTCGTCACGGGCGTTGCCCTCGGCATTCGCGTCCAGCCAGTTCCGATACAGCAGATTGGACGACGAGGCCTCAATGTAGATTCCCGTGCCGCTGTTCGAAGCCACTATGTTCCCCACTATGACATTGTTGAATGACTGTGAGAGATTGATGCCGTCATCAGAGTTGTTGGAGATGATGTTGTTCACCAGCGTGTTGCTCGGTGAGTAAGAGATGGTAGTGCCAACCCCTCCGTTGCTGATGATGTCATTGTCAAGGAGCGTGTTGTCCGCCGAATAGATGAGTAGCACGCCCGAGCCCTGATTGTTCGAGATCGTGTTGTTGACGAGTGTGTTGTCTGACGAAGAGACGACATAGCAACCAAGCTGGTAGTTGTTGGAGATGGTGTTGTTGACCACTGTGTTGTTGGAAGACGATGTCAGAGAAACGCCATACTCGCGATTACTGAGAAGGACGTTGTTGAAGATGGTGTTGTTGTCGGAATGGCCGAGTTGAACTGCGATAGAAGCATGGGAGAAGACGCCATCCCGCACGGTCACGCCAGTGCAGTTGGCGAGGATTACCTGCCCGTACTGAGAACCGTCAATCTCGCCTCCCGTCAGGCTCCAGAAGTAGCCCACCGGCTTGCCATTCACGGTGTTATTCGGTGCTATGGTCTGCCGCCAGTACGTCACCGACGTGCCGTATAGTACAACACCATTGTTCTCGAAAGAGTTGTTCACCAGCGTGTTGTTCCACGAGTTTGAGAGTAGAACGCCGTCATTTGAGTTGTCGGTGATGGTGTTGTTCACCAGCGTGTTGTCGGATGAGTAGTAGATGTACGCGCCCCGCTGCAAGTTGTCCGAGATTGTGTTGTTGGCTATGATATTGCCAGACGACTGATAGAGGTATGCCCCACTGTCGGAGTTGTTGGAGATGGTGTTGTTCGCCACCACGTTATCCGACGAGTAGTGCAAGTGCACGCCTCTCTCCGAGTGGGAGATTGTGTTGTACAACAACGTGGTGTTTGACGAATAGTAGATGTACACATCCAGTTCCTCGTTGTTGGAGACCGTATTGTTGACGAGTGTGCTGTTGGGCGAATAGTAGAGCTCGACGCCCCTCCCCAAGTTGTCGTGGATGGTGTTGTTGGTCAGCACGTTGTTGGACGAGTAGTAGAGGTACACTCCGTCCCTGGAGCTATTGGAGATTGTGTTGTTGAGGAGCGTGTTGCTGTCAGAGTGGCCCAGCTGGATTCCGATGGAACCATTGGAGAAGACACCGTCTCTGACAGTCACACCGGTGCAGTTGGCGAGGATCACCTGCCCGTACTGACAACCGTCAATCACTCCTCCCGTCAGATTCCAGAAGTAGCCCACAGCCTTGCCATTCACGGTGTTGTTCGGCGCTATCGTCTGCCGCCAATACTCAACGGTTGAGTCGAGGACGGAAAAGACAATGCCGTTGTTGTGAAACCTGTTGTTCAGTAGCGTGTTGTCCGAAGAAAAGTAGAGATTCACCCCACTGTCCAAGTTGTCTGAAATGGTGTTGTTTACAAGTATGTTACCAGTGGAATGACCGATATACACACCGTATGAGCAGCCTGAGATGGTATTATTCAACACCGTGTTGTTCTGTGAATCGTAGATGCGCACACCATGCCACGGAACGTTGGAGATGGTGTTGTTCTCGATTCTACCGTTTCTCACGTTGTAGAGATTTACTCCGTGGGCCGATGAGCTTCTCAATAGGCACCCCCGGATCACAAAGTAGACAGTCGTTCCACTTATCGAGATGCATGTGTCTGTGGACGTGATGTTCAGTCCCTCGATAACGTATGGGTCAGCTTCCGTGCCACTCCCGGGCCAGCCCTGTGTTGCAAAGTCGCTATTCGAAGTGATTACTATTGGGCTGTGCTGTGTATAGGCCGCATGGAACGCACTGTTGCCCATCGTAGTTACCGTAGCATCACCTCTGCCATCGTACGGACGCAACGCCACCGGTCCGCCACCGGAGGAGATCGCAGAGGCGGTTATTATCGCAAGACAGAGCATTAGTGTGATGCTGAGCGTTGACACTTGCCTGTCCATGAGACAACCTCCGGCCGTGCGTCGCTGCTAATGGAACATAAATACCATTTGTCGCACATGGCCCCGTCTAGTACGTCATTCTCGCGTCCGGCACTTCATTCGGGTAAGTCTTGCACCTGAACGCACTAGCCATGTGGCACATCGCATCCATGGATGGATGATGGTGTGTTGGTGTGATTGCAAGAAGTGGCACTCCCCTAACTATTGCAGACAGATGGAGTGTGACCGTTCTAGCTGCCGCTCTTAGCAGGCTGGCCCCACATAGTTCAACCCAGCGCAGCAGATGAAAGTGTCATTGGTGCGAGGGCCTTCGCCATACAGTCACCCTCTTGTCAGCGGATGCTGAGTAGAGGAACAGGTCATCTACAGCCAACGCAAGGACGTCACTAGACTGCTCCTCGATGGTTGCGGCTCGCTCCCACGACCCTTTCCGCCATACCGCTATCTTTCCGGAAGGGCTAGAGAGGAAGTTTCCAGATCCCGAGTACAGGAACTGGTCGTCTACAGCCACTGCGAACACAAAGCAGGGGTGGTCTAGAGTGGCGACTTGCTCCCACGAGTCTTTTCGCCATACAATCACAGTCTCGTCATGAGATCCCGAGTAGACGAACTCGTCATCCACAGCCAGCGCATGCACTGGTTTGGAGTGACCCTCAAGAGTAGCGACCCTTTTCCATGAGCCTCTGCGTCACACGATGACCTTGTCGTCAAAAGCGCCGGAGTAGACGAACTCGTCATCCACAGCCAGCGCATGCACTCCTCCAGAGTGACCCTCAAGAGTCGCAACCTTCTCCCAGGAACCTTTCCGCCAAACAGTCACCATCTCGTCATCGCATGCTGAGTAGACGAACTGGTCGTCCGCAGCCAGCGCTGCATCATACGTGGAGCGCCCCTTCAGAGTGGCAACCCGTTTCCAACTATCCTTTTGCCACACGTTCACAGCGCCGTCGGTCCCCAGAGAATAGAGAAACCGATTGTCTACGGTGAGCGCATGAACATCATATTCGTGGCCAAGAGTAGCCACCCGACTCCATCCGCTCTTGCGCCATACCCTGACCGTATTGTCATGGGATCCTGAATAGACGAACTGGTCATCGACAGCCAGCGCAACCACAACATGGTCGTGGCCCCTCAAAGTAGTCACCTTCTCACATGTCACGGGAGTCTTGGACAACCCCAATGTGGCATGAGGAGGCCCAGCAGAGTCGCTTGGCTGCTTGACCGCAGGCGGTACACTTGAAGAGGCCGACTGGTCACCGAGCAGCGATCTGATCTCCCGATAGGCCGAGGTCAGTATCTCGGCCATGGAGGTTGACTGGTTGCCTGGCGGTGATTTGACGGCTGAGCTGGGAGCCGCACGATCCGCAGGAGCCGTGCCGCGGGCAGGTCCTCCGCGCGTTGGAGTGATACTGGCGAAGGGTGATCTGGCGGGCATTTTCTCTTGTGTCGGTGGGGTGGTGGAAACTGGAGGCCCACCCCCGGGGGCCCTACCAGACACTGGAGTGCTACCGGAACTGCCTGTGAGACGGGTCAGGAGTCGGTCGGCGAGTCTGATGGCCGACTCAGCTATGTCTGGTCTCCACATTCTCAACGAGTCAACCGTGGTATCAAACGTGCCGTGTGTCTTCAACCGCGCCAGCGTCAGGGCTGCGAGCGGCATTGTGAACTCGGGAGCGAGAGACACTTCCACTCCAAGGGTGTCATGTCGAAGAACCAGCAGGCCAGAGGACACTAGAGCGCGGAAAGCATCTGACTCGGGCTCGACGGGTAATTCGGAGAGTGGTATCGAGTTGGCCCGTCTGAGAATGAGTTGTCTGACGGTTTCGTACAGGAGTTCTCTGTGTGTCACTATTCCAAGGCGAGTGAAGACCGAGTTCTTGTACGACTCTCCGCCGGCAAGCATGATCAAGAAGTCAGGCGAATCAACGGACGGGACGCTTCCGCGATGAGCCGCCCAATCGGCTGCGACACGCAGGAAGTACGGCCTGCGTAGCAGCGGGACCAGATCGGTAGGAACATCGCGAGGAAGACCGTACCTGGACATAGCCTCTGAGAGCTCATCGTCCGAGAACTCGCTCATGAAGACGGACACGGGTGTCTCAACGCCACGGGTACGCGTCATCTCGGTGGCGTCGGGATTCTCATGGATGAAATGGCGGAGATCGTATGAGGCCTGAACGATGGGGTCGTTGTGTGCCCAGTCCGCGACACGGCATGACAGCACAAAGGAGACACGACTGCTCCGACAGTTGGCCAGTTCCCCAAGTAGGGCCCGCGCTCCCTGAACATACATCTCGTCGAGGCCGTCCAGAAATATGACCGCTGAGGAATCGGTGGAGGAGAGCCCATCTTCAAGCAGAGTCACCAGTTGAGAGAGGGACTGTACATTGAACAGGCCCGTCAGCGATTGCACCCCGTGTCTGAGAGGCACAAAGAACACTGGTGCACCAGAGTCGAGAGCCATAGTGGAGAGTCGGGCCATCGTCCATGTCTTGCCCATCCCAACATCTCCAAGCATGAGAAAGCAGTTCTTGTCGGTGAAGCCAGCATCAAGCAGGAAGTCCTCGAACACGCCCTCCTCGCGTGTGCGGGGCACGTAGAGCTCAGGGTCGTATCGGACGCCGTAGCGAGAGGCCAGCGTGACATTCTGGCGCTGCAGCATGCTCAACACACGGAGGCGTTCGAGGTCTAGTTTCTTGCCCCGTGTCTGTTGTCGCGTAAAGTCCCTGAAGGCAGCCTCAAGCCTGCGGTCCATGGACTCCAAGATGGCTCTGACATCTCTCATGGAGGACTCTATCCGATCTGTGCTGCCCATCAGCTCGTCGATCTTCGCATCTGTGCCACGAGCGAGTTCAAGAACGGCATTGAGCAGTTGCCGATCTTGGCGCATCATGGAGATGACGTTGCTCAGAGTGGACTGCAGGTCGCGCATGCCATACTGAAGGGCTGCAAACGCCTCCTCCTGCGTGACCCCGCCCTGCTTCGCAACCTCCTTGGCAATTCTCTCAAGGTCCTTCTTTTCCATCAGCCTGGCGAGGTCGTCGGGGGCCATCCTTATGCGCTCTTGCATGAGCGCGGTCAGAGTATCGGTATCGACCGAGACCCCAACATCGGCCATTTTCTTTGCGACAAAGGCCGCAACAGCAGGGGCAACAGGCCCAAGCGTGGCTCCTGCGAGGAGACCAGCCGCCACAACAACAACGCCCTTTCCAACCTTCTTGACGAGCCTCTTTACGTCCAAAACGGTACCTCCACACGAAAAAGGCATGGGACGGGCAGGAGGATAGTTCGCTCCCGCTGCGAGGGTTCCAAGCCAGCGGTTGAATGAAGCGGATAAATATGTTCTCTTTGGAAATGCCCAGTCTAAGAGATTTGGGTGGGCATCAGCGCAACATTGTTGGCCGTCAGTCTAGGCCCTTGGATGAGAACGTCATAGTGACCAAGTGCTATGCCGTGGCGGAAGTCAATAGCTGGTTGGTTCTTGTGACCGGTTCGCAGTCTGGATTCATCTAACTGTCAAGCCACAACTGATCAATGCGGAGCCGTCATCGAACATAGATGTTCCCAGCTTTCGAACGACATTCGGGCAGGAGGAAGTCGGCAACTATCTCTCGTCATGTCTGTGACACTCACGCTCCTGCAGTCAAAAACAGGGCGGGGTGCCCACCGGTGGAGAGTATCCCGTTCTCGGCGGGCACTGACAGTCTGACTACGTGGATCTCTTCCCGCGCATGAAGATGACAATCACAACGACAACCACACCGACCGCGGCAATGGCTGCCACTATGATGGGCGTCCAGTCCATCCCGCCGCCGGGTGATGTGCTTGTTGTCGGGGATGTCGTTCCTGTGGTCGTTTCGGTTGTCCCGCTCGTCGTTGTTGGTGTAGTGGTCGGCCAAGTGGTGGTAGTTGTTGTGGTCGTTGTTGTTGTCGTGGTGGTTGTCTCCCTCACCACGTGCACTATAGTGACCGCAGTAGTCTTGAGGCCTCCTTCGTCGGTCACAATAATGGTATAGTTGTAGGTCCCGACGTCAAGGTTGACTAGGGATACTTGGACAGTGTCCGTCGGGTCAGCCGCCCCACTCACCACGAACGTGCCGTTCACGTAGACGGTATAGCCCAGCGAGAAGGCATCGGAGAGGTCCCAGCTCACGTACGCCTCCTCTCCATAGATGACAGTCATCTCGCTCTGTCCCGTCACCTGAGGCGGATTGTCGTTCACCAGGAACACGTACTTCTTGCTCGCCTCGTTTCCAGCGTCATCAGTGGCATACACGAAGACGGTCCTGACACCGTCGCCAGTCGGTATGGGTATCTCGTAAGGGCTTGACAGTGTGGTGTTCTGGGTGTCACCGTCCCATCGGTACGCAACGCTGGCAAGGTGGTCATCTTGCACATCCATGGTCAAGGTATCACTGCTCGTTACAAACGTGTGGTTCTGCGGCGTGACAAGATAGATCTGAGGCGCCTCAGAGTCGATGTAGAAGACAAACGTGGACTGCGCAAGATTGCCCACTGTATCATTGGCCCAGACCCGGAGGACATGCTCGCCTGCAGCTACGGGAATGGTGGTCTGGTACGGACTGGACCACTCTGAAGTGGTACCCCCGTCCCATGAATAGAGCACGGTGTCCACATCAGTGCCTCCAATGGACACATCCACTGTGTCAGGCCCGGCGTGCACCGAGCTGTTCGTTGGGCTCTCCAACGTGATCGTGGGCGGGGTTCCGTCTGTTGTGAACACGTAGGTGCTTGTTGCCCAGTTACCAGCGGCGTCGGTGACATACACGCGCAGTGTGTGCTGTCCATCCCCAGAGATCAACGGCAGGTCATATGGCACATCCAGTGTGACGTTTGCGCCGCCATCCCATGAGTAGTTCGCTGCTGCGACAATGGTCCCAAGGTCGGTGATATTGAGGTCAATCGTGGTACCGGGCATGTTCGTGGTGCCGTTCAACGGGCTCACAAGCTGGATGTCGGGAGCAATGTTGTCCATGCTGATCTTGCTGACGAATGCATCGGAGGTTCCGCCCAGCGCGTTGTCAATTGGGTTGGCAAGTGGGAAGTCACTCGACGTGGTCTGCCCAGTGACAAATGCGGTTCCGTTGACCATCGCCGCAACTCCGTGTGCCTCTTCGTCTTGTGCACCACCCAGATAGGTTGACATGTTCAGACCACCCGTGCTGTTGAACCGGATTAGGCACGCATCCAGACCAGACGTTACCGTGTCAAGGGCATTGAGCAGGGGGAAGTCTGAGGCTGACGTGGAACCGGTGACGAACACACTATCGTCGAGATTGCTGAAGACAGCGTCGCGACCGAACGTGCCGGAAGAAGAGCCGCCAAAGTAGGTGCTCCAGATCATGCTTGCCCCAGTCGATACGAAGCGGGTCACAAACATACTGTTTCCAGCAGGAAGTGAGCTCTGGTACGCATTCTGTACGGGGAAGTCGCTTGACCATGTGGTACCAGTGGCCACGACCGACCCTGCAACGTTGACCGCCACGCCGTTGCCAAACTCCTGATTGGACCCCCCGAGATAGGTACAGAACCTGATGGCGCCGGTTCCTGTGAAGCTTGCCACGAAGGCGTCGCTGGTGCCACCCAGGGTGGTGTCGTTGGCATTGGCCACAGGGAAATCAGACGACCACGTTGTGCCAACCACATAGACATTGCCACTCGGGTCGAGCTCCACATCATTGGCCTCGTCTGAGTGCCATGCGTCGCCGACGTAGTGGTTCCCATTTCCGCCGAGGTACGTTGAGAACACCAGACCGGTGCCCGTCGAGTTGAACTTTGTCACGAAGGCGTCCTCCCATCCTCCGCTGGCACTCTGGTACGCGTTTGCCGTAGGAATGCCGTACGTGACACCGCATATCACAGGCTCGCCCGAGGACGTGACCGCGATGCTACGTCCCTTTGTGCTGTCTGACCCAAAGTATGTTGAGAATAGCAGCGCAGTTCCCAGAGAGTTCAGCTTCAACACGAACGCGTCGTGGTCACCTGAGAAGGTTGCATCATAGGCGTTGACAGTCGGAAAGTTGCTGGAGTATGTCACCCCAGTCACGTACACGTTCCGATTCGAGTCGATTGCCAC
>CAZSTY010000032.1:0-9401 GCA_964609885.1 uncultured archaeon | reverse complement strand
CAACCGTACCATAGTTACCAGCATAGTTACTGTCAACATAGTCTATGGTAGAGGCCGTACTGAATCTGATCTCCGGAACCATGTCATCCTTGACGGCGGGGCCGCCGGTCCCAGTAGTCGGTTCGGCAGTCACCGTGTTGTCTGACTCGTCGGACTGTAGCATTCGGGCCGCTTGTTGCGGCTCGATCATCATTGAAATGCCAATCACCGACAAGAGCAGTATTCCCAAAAGTAGCACAAGTACTCGCTTATTCCGCACGGCGTGCACGAATGCTCTCTCTCCTCTCATCTGAGGGCTAAGCCCGGGCGCATTTCAGATGTTTCTCGTTTAAGCATTACGCTAAAACTTCGCTGGTGAAACACTCGGCAACGAATCTTTTGTCATGACGAGAGCAGAGCACGCATAACTACATGCGGGGGAACCACTAAGGGAACAACCCGGTATCTGCCTCGCCCGTGGAACACGCCGAAGCCAGCTCACCGCTCCAATGACAATGATCACCGGAACCCGCCTGAAACACACGCGCTGTGACAGGCGCTATGACAAGCACTGTGGCAAACACATGCAGAGTGACAGGCACTGTGGCAGGCGCTGTGGCAGGCGTCGTGAGAAACGCATGCGGAGTGACATGCGTCGTGGGAAACGCACTTACTCGTTGTTTCGATGAGCGGTTCGAAGGGTTGCCGAACTATCTGTGCCACGCCATTGACTATCTCGCCAATCGTGTCGGTCACGTTGGAGATGATCTGTCCGGTTGTCGATGCGATGTCGCCCACGACTCGCCCCGCGTCTGAGATCGCATGACCCGTTGCCGATGACAAATCTTTGAACCATGTCGGAATCTCAGCCGGTGCCACAGCACGGGGCTGCGACTCGAACACATCCCTTATTCTGTGGTCGTGACCGGGGTGCATGTAGAGCCAGTACCACGCCCAAGAACCATTGTACGTACCGTCGAAGTAGTATTGTGTTCGCACAGCAGGGTCTTCAGTGGACTCTAACTTTTGCCATGCTTCTTCCATGGCTTTCTCGTGATGCTCTTTCGTGGCCTCGAAGTCGGCGTTCCAAGACTTCTCCTGCACCTTCTCAGCGATCGCCTCAATCATCTCGTCAATCTTGTCCGGGTCCAGCTCGCCATCGACTATGGCGTCCACAAACATCTGCTCGTAGTAGGTGAGGTCCTCGAACTGCAGGCCTGTCACAGACAGTTTCAGGGGGTCTGTTGAGAGAACTCGTACCGCACCTTTTCTCACACATGACATCAGAATCATGGAAACGAGCTTGTCCCGAGTGACATTCTCAAAGAACGCGGCCTCCACCGGGTCGAGCTCGGCAACCGTTCCCGGCGCCCCGAATGTCTGAATCGTGATCTGGGGCGATTCGTAGCCGATTGTTGTGTCTTCAGCAGTCCACGCAGCACCACGAGGTCGCTTGACTGTCCAATAGGCATATCCGACAACAGCCACTGCGATGCCTGCGACTATTAGGATGCTCACGGATCCGGGAGCTGTAATGGGGGGCGCAACCTCTTGGATGTAGATGCTCACCGTGAAAGAGAGATACTCCTCGGGGTCGAGTTCCTGTGCCGAAGCTAGAAATGTCAGCTGCACTACCTTGCCGACATTGTCAGGCCTGAATTCATATCTGGCAAGTAACGACTCACCGCCGTTCAATGTCCCGCCATATGTGGTCGCAGAGCCCGTCATGAGGGTCAGATTGTCGGGGATTGCAACTTGGAGTGTCACGTCGTGGAGGGGCATGTCGCCAACATTGTACACTAGGACATCAAGAACGAAGGTCTCGCCGCCCACCGCATTCACGTACGATGGCGCGTCATAGGCAAGTCGACCTGGTACAAAGTAGTCTGAGAAGAAGGTCCAGTTGACGTAGTGGAACACGATAAGATGATCGTACGCCTGTGCTGGCTGAGCAGTGAGGCTGACGCTGAAGTTGCGCAGAGGAGCGGACGGACTTGACGGGTAGGCGAGAAGGTCCAAGTCATCAAACTGACGGAAACCACTGCTCTGATGAACTATGCCCTGTCGAGAGTCTTCTACATAGCCCGCATACTCTGCACCCTCCGTTGTGATGCCGCCCTCGGCCGTTATCCACGAGTCCTGCATTGGGATGGGATAGATGACTCTTACATTCTCCACATCCACTTGCTGCTCCCACTGGACAGGCGACCAGTGGAATACGGCCAGTTGATGTCCCTCGTCGTCAGTCGTCAATTCAAGTACACGATTCGTACTGAAGTACCCAAACACAATTGTCACCGAGTCTCCGGCTTGGGTCCTCGGGGTCCAGTCCAGCATGTATCCGTTCTCAACCTGCCGCACCACAAGGTCGTACTTGACGCCGTTCATCTCTGCGTAGGCGCGATTCGGGTCGTAGACAGAGTTCTCTTGGATACCAATCAGGTCAAAACCGCCAAGCGAACCCGAGATCACTGAGAATTTTATCCAATATGTCACATTGACACGGCCGGTTGGCATCACAACAACATCGACATACACACTGTCGATGTTCACCACTATGTCTTGAGCCGCCACGTGGGATGCGGCACAGAGTGGAACCATGACAACGGCCAGCAGCAATACAAGCCTCATGGCAGAGCCTACTCTCACATCGACACGCTCCTTCTACTTGCCCTCGGCGTTGAGCCGTTCAGCCGTGGCACGCAGCAGTCGTTCCGCCTCGCTGAGATGTTTGAGCGCCGCCTCAATGGGATCGTGAGTTTCGTACCAGTCAATTGTGTCTATGGTTTCACGAACTGTCGCCACCGTGTCAGCATTGTTCATCAACATGGTGGAGAAGGGCACGTGTAACTGCCCAATTCGATCATGACGCATCAGATAGTCAGTCAGTACCTCCTCGGCGAGCGAGTCCACCGAGTTGTGCCTCTCCGATCTCTTGACAAGGCGCTCAAGTAGCTCGTAAACGATGTCCGAGATCTGAACTGCGGCCATGGCATACATTGCTCCCTATTGGCCTCTGCGGGCACGAATCACCTCGGCCTGAGCAATTGTGAGGTTGGACAGGTTCGACTTGGCCTCGGCCCACTCCTCCAAGAACGGGAAGGTCTGAATCATTCCACTCCACACCAGATAGTAGGCCTGTTTTAGAACCGCGACCGGATCCCCGCCAGTGCCGACGTATTCGAAGAACGCCTTGACTCTTGCGGGGGTCTGCTCTGACATGTTCGGAGGAATCTCTGTTCCGAAGCCAGCGAAGGCAACGCCAATCTCACGAAGAACATCCATGCGCTCCCGAATTCCGGAAGCGATGATTGGGAGGTCCATGTCAAAGGCACTGAAGTGCATTACCAGTTTTCGGTCAGTTATCGTTCCGTACGGGAGTTTGACTTCACCAGGACTCATGCTACTTCCTCTCCAAATTGCCTGCAGCTTTCAAGTCGCAAAGCCTGATAAGCCTTTCATCACTCTACGAAAGACTTGAAGGTCAGGCAGACTACGGAGCCCCGACACGCATGGAGATACCACAATACAACTACAAGCTGGAGGATCTCGAGTGGATTCCCGCATTCATGGCCGATGTCAAGGATTACTTCTTTGCACGGCCAGAGGATAACCTCCTCATCCTTCGCCCTAACAAGGTGATGCACCTCAACAGGACAGGCATGCTCATGCTCAAGATGCTCCTCGATGGGGCCACCCCAGCAGAAGTTGTGGACTTCTTCGTTGGCCAAGGTGCAGACAGACAGACCGTGTTGAATGACATTGCGGCATTCGTCAACGATCTCAGGGAGATGGTGTCTGGAAATCAGAACATCTACACGTACAGAACCGCCAAGATTGTACCGTTTGGGACGGGGGAGATAAAGTATCCAGTTCTGAGCGAGATTGCACTGACTTATCGTTGCAACAATAGGTGTCGGTTCTGTTACGCGTACTCCCCCTACCGGAAATCTGGCGAGATGACCACCGAAGAGGTGAAGCGGGTCATCGACATCATTGCAGATGATGCTCATGTGCCGAGTCTCTCGTTTACGGGCGGGGAGCCAACACTGAGAGATGACCTCTTTGAGTTGATTGAATACGGCCGCAAGAAGGGTCTTCGGATGAACCTCATAACCAATGGCCGTAGATGCGCGGACAAGAGATTCGTTGACCGACTTGTGGAAGCAGGACTAAACAGCGCGCAAGTGTCGATTGAAGGACCCGACGCAGAAACTCATGACTATATAGTTGGTGTGCCGGGCGCATTCGAGCAGACTGTCAGGGGAATCAAGAATCTTCGAGAGACCGACATCTACACCCACTGCAACACGACCATCTGCAAGCCCAACGTGGACAAGCTGGAGCAGCTCGTGGACTTCCACAAGGACGAGTTGGGACTCACCTACTTCAGCATGAACATGGTGATCTATACAGGCACCGCAGCAAAGCTGAGGGACGAACTTCAAATCCGGTACTCGGAAATCGGCGAGATTGTGAAGAGAGTACGGAGAAGAGCGAGAAAGAAGGGAATTCAGTTCGTCTGGTACGCGCCCACACCGGTCTGCCTGTTCAATCCCATCCAGTACGGGCTCGGTGCAAAGACCTGCGCCTGCTGCGACGGCCTTCTCTCAGTTGACGCAGAGGGAAAGCTCCTCCCCTGTTCGAGTTTCAGCGAACCCGTGGGCGATCTGTTGCACGACGGCTTCGAGAAGGTGTGGTACAGCAGAGCGGCAAAGTTCTGGAGGAACAAGGACTACGCACCCGAGGGCTGCAAACGCTGTGACATGTTCGAGTACTGTATGGGAGCATGCCCTCTGTATTGGGATGTCCATGGCTTTGACGAGATCAAACAGTTCTGGCCCAAGCGAAGCGTAGTGGCAGCAAAGATTGACGAGTTTAGACTGACCCTCCGAAGAAGGATACGCGGCGACCAGCATGGAATCACATGAATGATGAGATACACTCTTACGAAACGAGGGCTTGAGCAAGCGCATGAACATTGAGAGTCTCGTCACACCCGCCCTACTGCTTGATCGCCATCGATTGGAACGAAACATTCGCAGCATGGCCGAGAAGGCAAAACGACTGGGCGTTGTCCTTCGCCCCCACATCAAGACGCACAAGTGCGTAGAAATCGCGAAGATTCAGAGAGACCACGGGGCCACAGGAATCACGGTCTCCACGGTCTACGAGGCAGTGACCTTCGCCCGGGCGGGGTTCGATGACATCACATATGCGTTTCCACTCTCACCCGACAAGTTCCAGCCCGTCAGAGAGATTGCCGAGGCCGCCAGCATCAAGGTGCTGCTTGACAATCCAGAAACAGTGAACAGACTCTCCGATTTCTGCGTCGAAGAGGGAATCTATCTCGAAGTCATGATGAAGGTTGATGTCGGTTATCACCGCTGCGGAGTGATGTACGACACTCCTGAGGCTGTTCACTTGGCGGAGAGAATACATGCTGCACCGGGATTGAGATTCGTAGGCATTCTCACACATGAGGGGCATGTCTACGACGCATCGACCAAAACTGAGATCAGGAAGAGAGTCGACGAGGCTCAGCGGGCGATGGTTTCTCTCGCACATGGACTCAGTAGACGAAATCCCACTCTCGCTCCAGAGATTGTATCGATTGGCTCAACGCCGGGAATGTCATTGGTCGAGGAGATTCTTGAGGGGGTCACCGAGGTCAGGCCGGGCAACTACGTCTTCTACGACTACGAGCAGGTATTGCTTGGCTCGTGTGCGCTTGATGACTGCGCCCTCACCGTCCTTGCCAGCGTCGTGGGAGTGTATGACGACAGAATCGTAATCGATGCCGGTGCCACGGCTCTCTCAGTGGACCCCGGTCCGGAACATCTCAATCCACAGCGGGCCTTTGGCAGGATAGTCCGCGTCAATGGCGAGCGAACTGAAATCTCGGGCCTGACAATAATCGGCCTGTCACAGGAACACGGAAAGGTCCGGCTCGAAGACAATGCAGAGGAACTCAACATCGGAGATCGCGTGGAGATTGTTCCGAACCACTCCTGCTTGACAGCAAACCTGTTCGACGTATATCATGTTGTTGAGGGTGACAAGGTGGTCGCCCGCTGGCGAATAAACAGGGGGCACTACGGCTCAGCAAGCGTTCCAAATACGTGAGATCATAGACGATTGACTATCATGTGCCCGCAGTACGGGCACTCCTCTTCCTCACCGGGCAGGACAGGTGCCTCCAGTTTGCCACCACAATGAGGGCAGTAAGTCACAGCCTTCGGCAGCTGCGCCACGGCCTCAGCAGTGTAGACCACCCGAGAATTCTTGTCAACGGTGCCCCTGAACTTGCCGGCCTCCGACAGCTCGGCAAGAGCCTCGATTATCTGCTCGTCTGTGGAGTTTGTGACCTTTGCTATCTGATCGAATGTCATCCTTCGCTGTGCGTATAGCAGGTGCAGCAGACTCTCCTGAAGACTCACCGCACCGGGACTCACTATCTCACCCGCAGAGGCATCAAGGTAGACGAGAGGTAACCTTCTGCGCGCAAGTCGTTCCGCTGCATCAGCCACATCCTCAGGACTCACACCAAGCTCCCGCGCTGCAGCCTCAACACCAATGCGCCCCTCACGTTGCACAAGCCGAATCAGATCATCTGAGATGTCACCGATCTTCGCAGCACGGGTTCCCTTCACAAGTAGCCAGAGCCCAATCGCCAGCTCAGGAAGAGCAAGAATTCCCCAAGCAACGAGTCCGGCGGCCAGCATAGTGCTGAGGCCACCTCCAACTTGCAGCGTGCTCTGATAGACAAGAAGAGTCATTGCTATCGAAACTATCAGAAACACCAGTCCTAGGAATTGCATGAGGCGCGCGTTCAAGTAGGCCACCATTCAATCCGAATGCGCATGCGGAATTATACGTTTCGTACGCGGACGATTCCCCGGGCGTGGCACATCATTTGCCCCATGCAACGGACAGTTTCGACATTCGACTGCAGGGCACTACTCTGTTCAAGCAACAGAACCGAAGTTCGCATCAAAGCCAGCGATGTCAAGCCGACCTGTTCGCGCCCGAATGATTTAATTAGAGAGAAAGCCACTTGCCAAACACTACACCCTGAAGGACGTATAGGTCATGGTGATCGATCGCGAGGGAGCCACATCGGCAATAATCCTACAGTTCAAGTCAGGAGAGCCGGCAAGTCTGCCAGCAGAGTTTGTTGCGGACATCGGGGAGAGTGCTGCACTTACCGTTCTTCATCACAAGGATAGAATCGTCAAGATCTATCCTGTCTCATCTGATAACATTTACCTGCTTCGGATTGAGATCAGCGACCTCTCACGGGACTTTCTCAAGCAGCTGAACTTCGCTTTCAACGACGCGAAGCTCTCTGATATCATCTTCACGACGGGAGTCTGCCTCAGGGGTGAGAAATGCTACTACGAGTGCTACTTTGTGCCAGACCAGCTCGTAGTGTCGTTGGACGAGCTCCAGGATAACCTGGAGAAGATTCCCGGCGTGTCAAGAGTGGTCCTGCGAAAGGTCGCGTCTTCATAGGGGCACGCTGAAGGCGTGCACCACATCTTTTCATTCCGTGCACAGTAAGTGCGAGAATATGTTTCCCTCACGTTGATAGCACTGCCGCCATGGTCCTAGTCCATACCTCTTCGATGTTGTCTAGAGACGCGCCCTCTTGGACCAATATAGATGGACAGCTCTCATCTGATTCTCAGGTACGTAGTGGTCGAGGAACATGTCAACTAGCTCCTCAACACTGGCTGCGACCCCGTACTTCTCAAAGTGAGCCACGACGTTTCGTATGTCGCGTTCGAGAAGGAAAATCACCCGCTTCATGTTGCACCACGTATCCACAGCATACGCCTGTGGCATGTCTATGAACCAAGCCTTGCCTCTCCACCAGAGCAGGTTGTAGGGACTGAGGTCTCCGTGAACGTAGTGCGCCACACTGTACATGGTGAGGTAGTCGTGGACTATCTGTTCAAAGACCGACTCGGGTTTCTCAATCACCACATCTTTCAGTCGTGGCGCAGGAACCAGTCCGTCCCCAATGAACCTCATGGTGAGGTAGTTCGCAACGCGACCAATGGGCGTCGGCACGGGCATTCCAGCACGAAAAGCAGCCATCAGTACATCGTACTCCTTCGCCGCGAGCACCTCCATTCTGGCTGGAGCGAACCACCCCCGCTTCTTGCTGGCGTGAGATGTGTGCCAGAAGCGGTATGCCTTCAAGACTATTGGGTGGCCTCGCCACGATGCGATGTAGAGCGATGCCTCTTTTCCTGATTTCAACTGCATGAATATGTCTGTTGCCAGACCAAACTCCAGCGCATCACTCCGAACCTCGCTCAGAGTGACTTCCCTGATGGCCACCGAACGTCCAGACCGGCCATCCCGTTCTCTCTCCCGTTTGAACTTCAGGGCACTTGTCTTGTGTGGGTTGAATCTCTCAACTGGGCACAATGAGTAGGACCTCCCACTCTACAGATTGACTTGTATCCGCTGCCGTACGGTGTTTTCCCCGTACGCACAGTATCGCGCGCGTCAGGTATTCACATTACTCGGACTTGAGAAGACCATACACAGCGCCCCGCAGGAACGGCCGCCATTCTCTTCACGCAGACGCGCCAACCGTGCCGAGAAACAGAATGCATCACAGGGATGCCGACCAGTCGGTGCAGGCCGCTGCAACTTCTACCAATACACACTTCACTTCAATCAACTTCATTCTGGGCCGCACCTCCTTTGTCGTCGTGTGACCTGCGGAGGGCCGAGAATCCATAATAAGTTTGTCATCCAGAGGCCACCACCTACCATGTTGGGAACGAACTATTAAGGAGGGTAGATGCCCTTGAGTCATCTCCAAGGCACGATAGCACAAGGAGTCAACACGGGATGAGGACGACGCACCGAATCATCTGTGGCGACGCCAGAGAGATGGCAGAACTTGACCCGAATTCAGTCGATCTTGTGGTCACCTCGCCGCCTTATCCCATGATCAAGATGTGGGACGAAACGTTCGCGAGCATGAACCCAGTGATAGGAGAGGCCATCGAGAGAGAAGACGGACGTACAGCATTCGAGCTCATGCATAGAGAACTTGACCTCGCATGGGGCGAGATTCACAGAGTACTCAAGGACGGAGGAATCGCATGCATCAACGTGGGCGATGCGACCCGGTCTATCGGTTCTAGATTCCAGATATATCCCAATCATTCAAGGATTCTCAGTCGCCTCATAGATCTCGGATTCCAGATACTCCCATGGATCATCTGGCGGAAGCCCACGAATGCGCCCACGAAGTTCATGGGCTCAGGCATGCTACCTGCGGGAGCCTATATCACCCTAGAACATGAGTTTGTGCTCATTGCTAGAAAGAATGGCAAGCGCATGTTCGCGTCAGAGAGAGAGAAGCGGAGGAGGCGCGAGAGCGCGTACTTCTGGGA
>CAZSTY010000031.1:0-9516 GCA_964609885.1 uncultured archaeon | reverse complement strand
ACCGACTTAAAATCATACTCGTAGAAGGTTGCGCATTTCCAGTCGCTGTTTTTCGATGCGTATTTATGAGGGAATTAACATCGCGCGGTTCATCATCGAAGAAACGCCGAGTACAATGGAGGATTATCGAGTGACCAGATACAATCATGTGACCGATGAGGTGGTCAAGAAGCTGGTTTCCATCTGTGGCGAGCAATACGTCACGACCAGCGAGCCACTTCGTCACAGCTACATGGCGAGGGGCATAATGGGCCTCGAGGCCGTCTTGCCTGAGGCCATAGTGAGACCCGCAGACGCCGAGGAGGTTTCCCGAATCCTCGTCGTCGCGAACGAACATCTCATTCCCGTGACACCTGCAGCTGGAGGACTCAGTGGAGGGTTTGCACTTCCTGCAATCGAGCCTGGCGGCATATACATGGACATGACGCGGATGAACCGACTCACAGTAGACACCGAGAATCGAGTCATGGTCGTGGAACCGGGAGTCAAGTCCGGTGATGCATGGCGAATCTTTAAGGTGAAATACCCCGAGTGGGCTCCGCCCATTCCCGACGGTGCGCCACCGGCTGCAACCGTCCTGGGTGATGCCATTGAGCGCGGGTTTTCCCTTGTCACTGGGGTCTACGGTCCCCAGGCTGACATGATTATGGGCCTTGAAGTTGTACTGCCCACTGGGGAGATATTCCGAACCGGCTCTTGGGCATTGGATGGAGCAAAACCCTATTACAGGTGGGGCCCAGGACCGAATCCTGATGGGTTGTTCCTTGGTTCTCAGGGGTCGATGGGTATTATCACCAAGGCGGCCATCAAGATTGTCCCCCATCCACATCACAAGACAGTTGTTGCCTATGGCGGTCAGAACTGGGACGACATCGTCAAGCCTGCTTGGGAGATATCAAAGCACGAACTGGGTATCGCTGAGCATACCGTCATGGTCCAAGGTGGTAACTGGCCACTCGTTATGACGCGCTGGCCCAAGACGAACGTGCCGACCGACTACGAGTTCTACAAGAAGATTGGTATCAGTGAATACTGGATGAATTATGAGATATGGGCGTGGTCGGACGAGGAGCTCGAATACGTAAAGAAGAAGATCGACGAGACCTACAAGTGGTACGAGGAGGAGGCCGGGACCAAATGTCCTCAGTGGAAACTCCATCCCAAGCAGGTGGCCTCGCGTCTGAAGAAGCCAAATAAGATTGCCATTCCGTACTCTCTCTGGCAGGCCGGCTTTCTGTTCATTACTTGGTACGTACCATGGCTTGAGAGTCCCGCCATGATGGAGGAGTACTGTGCTAAGATGGAGGAGTACGGATTTCCGCCGACGATGTGGGTGGCAAGCATTGATCATGCTCGGCAGGCCATTGTGATGCCGATTGTCTGTTTCGACAGCACCGAACCGGGCATCTACGACAAGATTTGCGAGTTCAATCTGGAAACCACCCGGTCGTTCCTAAGGAAGGGCTGGCTGAACTACCGCCCGGATCCGTTCGTTCATGCCCCTGAGACCTTCAGCAGGACGCCGGAGTACTACAACATGCTAGTCAAGTTCAGGAAAGTCCTGGACCCGAACCTGATCCTTCACCCAGGTCGACTAGCGATACCTTGGGAGGCTGTGACCGACCTTCCGAACCCGATTGGGAACGGTAACTAGGAGGGGACGTAAGTTACAGCTCGTAACTCTTAATAGGTCTGAAACATGAAGGAGGCAAGATAGAACATGACAAGTCTTGAAGACCTGAGGAAGATTAATGCGCGTTGTATACACTGCCGCGCCTGCCAGTACGCGTACTCCGGCGAGCCCGACCGGCAGGGCGAAACTGAGGAGTACACAGGAATGCTGCAGGGTTGTCCTGCCGGCATATACTTTGGCTGGGAGGGGTATTTCAACTCCGGTAAGCAATGGATGGCCAGAGCGTGGTTGAATGGAGAGATTGAGGCGAGCCAAGAGTTATTGGAGGTCGTTGAGGCGTGCACGACATGTGGGATGTGTGAGACTCAGTGTCCCAACTACATAGAGACCGTGCACGTCACAGAGGAGCTTCGAGCCGCAATAATCGAGGCGGGTGTGGAGCCTCTCCCTCGTCACAAGGTGATTGGCGAACGTGTGAAGGACAAGAAGCTCCGGAATCCCTACAATGAGGCCCGTGAGGAGCGTACTGCGTGGTTCGAGGGTCCGGTTGACAGGTTCGATGCGAAGGTCGCCTACTTCGTGGGTTGTACCGGCGCGTACCGACAGCAGCACATTGCCAAGCGCACAGCGAGCATCTTGAAGAAGCTGGGGATTGACTTCACTGTCTTGAGCCAAGAAGTCTGCTGTGGGTCACCTATACTGAGGACAGGCCAGAAGGAGATATTCCGTGAGGTAATGGAGAAGAACTTGGAGCTATTCAAAGACTTCGACATGCTGGTCTTCAGTTGCGCCGGGTGCTACAAGACCTTCCGAAATGACTATCCGCGTATAAGTGGCAAGCCGCTGCCCTTCAAGGTCAGGCACACCGTGGAGCTCGTGTATGATCTCATCCAAGAGGGCAAGCTGAAGATCAATAAGGAGTACGCGAAGAAGGTGACTTGGCACGACCCGTGTCACAGTGTTCGCCACGTGGGTCTGGCAATTGAGAAGGAGATTCTGGCCAAGAGTGACAACTGGCTCATGGACAGTCGCAAGGCCCAGAAGGCAAAGGAGGAACACTTTGAGATTCCCCGCGTCGTGCTCCGTAATATCCCCGGGCTCGAGCTCCATGAGATGTACCGGATCAAGGGCGACTCATTCTGTTGCGGCGCCGGTGGCGGTGTAAAGACGCAGTTCCCTGACATGGCTCTTGCCACTGCAAAGGAGCGTCTTAGAGAGGCAGCATCTACAGGAGCTGAGATTCTCATGACCAGTTGTCCATTCTGCGTGACCAACTTCAATGACGCAGTGAAGGCGCTGCAGGAGGAGCAGTCCACAACAGGTGAGAAGAAGCCCGGTGCCGACCTGAAGGTAGTTGAGCTCCTAGAGGTCTTGGACGAGTTGATTGAATAATGCGAACTGGAGACCGGCATGCCCGGTCTCTTCATCTCTCTTTTTGATTACGACAGGGATGGTTGGCCAAGAGCCATTCTATAATGATTCTATTGACCTCTCTTGCGGCCTCTGTGTCGGTAAGGCGATGATCAGCACCTTTCACTATCTCTAGCCTCTTGGGTGTCCTCGCCATCTCGTACAGACGAATTACTCCGGCCAAGTCGATGACTCTGTCTTGGTCCCCGGCAACAATCAGAAGAGGGCGCGGCGCCAGTTCACCGATAAGTCGCATCGGATTGAACAATGGGGCCTGCCTTGTCAACCTCTTGATGATCATCCGACGCGTCACCTCGTCATCCAGTCCGTGCATCTGCCCCTCATCGATGTTCTCAAGGAACGCCTCTATGGCATGAACCTGATTAGGGCCAAACATCTCTTCAGTGTCATAGACTGGAGCACGGAGCACGAGAGCTCCGACGCGTGTGTCTGAGGCCGCTGTTGCCACCGCCACGACAGCTCCGAAGCTGGCTCCATAGACTGCCACGGAGTTTCCTTGAACCTCTCTATGTGAGCGAAGATGATTGACGGCGTTGCCAGCGTCTTCGATCTCGTTCTCCAGGCTGAACACGCCTCCACTGGCCCTGAAGCCCCTGAAGTCAAAGGTCAGGACCACAAACCCAGACTCTGCCAGTTCTCTCGCAATCCCCTCGGTCTGCTTGTTTGAACCGGGCAGTCCATGGAATTTGCAGATGCCGGGAAAGGGACCTTGCCCATCCGGAATCAAGAAGTGGCCGCGAACCATCTCCCCCTCCGAGAGAAACTGGGTCGGGTCAACCCTCACGTCGCCCATGATTCGTCTAGATGTTCTTCACCTTTTAGTGGTTTTTCAGCAGCGGGCAGTCTGAGCACGAAGTGAAGCCTCGGCCAACCGTTCTCCCCAGAGTCTATGCTGACCGTAAGCGACCCCCCATACTGGCTGGCAATCTCAGTTGCGAGGGCCAGCTCCGCACCGGCCTGAGGCAGTACCTGCTTGACAAAACGCGATGCAAACTCGCCATCCCCCATTTCTGGGACTGTGGCAACGAAGTGTCCAATCGTCACCTTGACATCATTGTCCTGTGGGACAGCATCAATTCTCACTAACGCGCGGTTCGCACGTTGCATCTTTGCACATTGGCACACCAGCGTAGCAATGCAGGCGTCAAGCATAGTGTCAGCCCGTACCATGGCGTTCTCCGGAACCGCGACATCCACGTCTATACTCTCGCACGGGTGTTTGGCACGGGCGATCAGCAATGCCCTCCTGATTGCCGACTTAAGACTGACTGGTCCTAGGGGTTCCCGAGAGTGCTTGACGCTTGAGATTGCTCTGGCATTCCTTATCACTTCTGTTGCCAGATCCACCTGGTTCGTCGCCTCCCGAAGACTCAGTGTTAGCTCTGGGGGCAGGTCGTGTTGGTATTCCATGAGTTCCAAGCTCGTCATTATTGATTGCAGCCGATTGGCCATGTCATGCGCTAGGAGATCGAGATAGAACTCTGCAGTGTCCCTCTGGGATGCAATCTTTTCGAGCAGCTCCGCCACCTGCTCAGCCTCTGTGGCCTCGACTGTTGCCGTGACATCAGTCACTACAACGACCACCGAGGTCACTTCCATGTCACGTGATACTCTCAGGGGCTTGATGTCCAGTTGAAACCTACTTCCCCGTCCTGTGGGGTCGATCGATGCGACTGGGACGAGCACTGGCATGCCTGTCGCGAAGACTTGGAGTATGTGTTCACGATAGAGGTCGACGAGTTTCTGGGACATCTTTGCGGAAGGTGTGTTTGGGTTGCACTCGAGAACCCCAGACATTGTTGTGAGCCGCACACGCAGCGAGCGATCCACAAGGATTGCTCTGCTTCGCTCGTTTCCGTACTGGCTTCCCCCAACAGCGAACTCCCGAAATATCCCGCCTGCAAGAACGAAGATTGCTCCTCCGACCATTATATATGAAGCCTCAGCGGGGGTGAGGGTTTCGGTGGTCATCAGCCCGCCTCCCACCGCCACGGCGATGAACCCCGTGACCTGTATGGCTATGGCATTTGTGTACTGTCTTCGCGTAAACCGCATTGGGCTCTTGATGAATAGTTCGATTCCGTATACGGTGACAGGGAGTAGAACCGCTGTTTCGACTAGCACAAACAGCACGTGTTCTGCGCTGAAGAGTGAGAGCAGGACAATTGCGCATGGCAGCGTGATGATTGGAGCTGCATACACGCCGACAATAATCCTGCTGTCGACATCGCGCAACGCGCCAAGGTGTCGAGCCTCCATGATCTCAAGGCCAATTAGGACAGCTGGAATTGCCAAGACAAGAAAGAAGACATCAGCCCAATATCGCCCCACGGTACCCGCCGCCGATGTCACGAACAACTGGATCGCAGCGGCACCAGCAATCGTACATAGGCCGTATCCAATCATGAGTATGGCGTGCCACGTTCTCGATTTGCCTGCCTGATATGAGAAGAGCGCAGTTATTGTGGCTCCAATCACGGCGGGGGCTAACACTTCGGAGTGCATGGTGTACCAGTCGCACCCGTGCTGCTAGTGGCGGAATGTTGGGGATGGATGAAGATAAACTCTTCTCGGAAGTAGTAGTTGATTTTCTGGGGTGCCATGCGCCGATGAGTTGAATGCCGGCGTGACCCATGTGAAAAGGCCTCGCCGGCATGTGTGCTTATCCCTCACCAAGGTACTGGAAAGGGCTCAGGGTAGGTTGGATATGCGGTGTACTTCATGGTCTTTCACCATTACGAAGTCCTGACTCTTGTACATTGGGGGCCCTTGGTGGGATTCGCTACTTGCTTTGGTCCTGTTGACACCAACTTGCACTATCCCGCCCCCGTGCGTGTCTTTTGTAGTGGTGTTTAAGAGAGCAACAATCGCACTTGGATGGATCTCCATTGCTGCAAGTGGCATAACCTCCGACTCCCGTGCGTGAGAAACAATATGTGACCTATTACAGGCGAATCTGCCTAGTTATACTTCTGGAGAGTCACTACGAATCTGAGGCGCTCATCGTCCTCGTCATTGACGTCCTCGACCCTGATAGACCCACCGTAGTACCTCATGATTTCTGTTGCCAATGCGAGTCCCGCCTCAGCCTGAGGAAACATCGACTTGATTCTGCCGCTGGCCAAGTCCTCGCGCATATCCAGCGGAACATGCGCAATGAAATCGCCAATGGCCAACTCTACTACTTGATCATTCTGAGCTGCGAGTAGTATCCGAATCTCCGGCGATTCACACTCTTGCATGCTTGCACAGATTCTCACCAATGTTTCGATACAGACGTTAAGCATAGCATCTGCCCGAACCTCAATGTCAGCCGGAATGTCTGCAAATATCTCTGGAGCAACACGACGGAGTCTTTTGTTCAGTGCCAAGACTGCCCTCTCTACTGCAGTCTTCAGGTTCACTTTCTCAAGTGATCTTCGGTTCTTGGCCATTGTAGCAACGCGTCTTGCGTCGCTAATCACTCGGATTGACTCTTGCACGTTCTCCATGACAATCCGCAAGGTGTCAACAAGCCTCTCCGGCAAGCCCGCATCGTTCTCCATTGCTTCCAGGCCGCTCAGGACAACTTGGAGTCGGTTTGCCATGTCGTGAGTGAGGAGATCAAGGTAGAATCTTGCGTTGTCACGTTCCGCCACGATTGCATCAAGAAGGTCTGCCAGCTGAGCGGCCTCTATTTCCCTCGCCGTTTCAGTGATATCCGTAAGGACTACGATGACCGAAGAAACTTCACTGCCTGACCATGTGTTGGGTCTTACCTCCATCCGGAGGATTCTCTCGTGGAATATGTCGGGGACGGTCACTCCCAATATGACTCTCTCTTCTGCGGTATCGAACACCTGTTCGATGAGCCCTCGGTTCTGCTCAACTATACGTTGTGCGATTCTTACAGGTTCTCGTTCGTCTTGGTACTCTATTTGGCCCGTGAGAGTCGTCATGACGGCCGCCATATCTTGATTCACAATGATCGCAATCTTCTGTTCTTTTTCCTCGTCCAAGGCCTTCGTGTACACCTCTCGCACGAAACCCCCAGCCATGACAGTTAGTGCCCCCATTGTCATCAGGTGGGAGCCGACTAGAACCATCTGCATGAGAAAGATTGCACCTCCAATACCCAGCAGAAGAAGCCCTGCACTCTGAACATGAACCACATACAAGTATCCTTTGCGGGTGAACCTCAATGGGCTCTGCCTGATAATCGCGAATCCGTACAGTGCCGCGATGACCAATACAGGGATGATCAGTGATATCGCAAGGACATCTATGGCCCCCGTAGAGTAGGTATACCCCGCGGCTGTGGGGAAGATGAAAACCGGAGTTGCGTATACCAGCGTGGTGACTCTCCTGTCAAGTCCCAGAAGGTCTCCGAGATATTGAGCATCAGTGACCTCAAGAGCAACTACAGCTGTTGGTGCTGCCAGCAGCACAAACAATGCGAGAAAGACCCGGTGACTGTACGTTGTGGGGTCTGTCATCGTGATTCCACAAGCAATGACTCCTGCTCCTATGCTGCAGAGACCGAACGCAGCATGCACTAGGGAAACCCATCGCCTGTCGACAACAAACCTCCAACCAAACACTACAGTCGAAACAATGCCTACGCCAAGGGGACCCCAGGTTTCCAGCCCGATTGCCGAGACCGAACACCCCCAAAGCCCTTTGTGCAGCCTACTATATTGTGTTGGTTCACCACATAAACGTTCGGTGCATACAACACATGCAAGGTGTCAGTTCGCTCAACCGGCTTCCTCTGAGCATTCACAGCTTGCCAAGTTGACCTCAAACCAAAGCCCAGAGCCATCATGGCTCTCACCAGCTTGCTTGACACTGAGATGTCCACCAGACCGACGTACGATTTCCTTGGCGAGAGCCAGCCGGGGTTTCAACGAGGGAGCTCTCTTTTCTACCTCGGTGACATCGACGACATCTCGCTCTCCTGCGGGCATTGAAATCATCAATCTACCTATGACCAGGACGATCTCTCCCTCGTTCGAACGAGAGGCTGCTGTCACCTCTACGACGTTATGTGGAGGTCTTTGTGTTTCGATGCATTGTCCGAGCAGGGCTGCTATACAGACGTCCAGCGCGGGGTCCACTCTGACCGCGTACTGGTCTGGAATTCTCACTTCTGCTGAGATCTTTCTCCCGGGGTGAGATATGGTGACTGCAGCCAGAGCGCGTTCCACTACCGGCCTCAAGGCAAGGCACTCCCGACTAATCACAGCCGAGCGCAATGCCGAGTCTTCCCGTGCCTGTGTGATCATCTTGGCGACCCGGTCTATTTCATCTTTCAGCAGCGAAACGACCTCCCCTTTCTGCCTCTCATCCTTGCTGTCTTCAACAATCTCCAAGCCCACGAGCAACGCTTGGAGCCGGTTGGCCATGTCATGGGCCAGAACATCGAGATAGTACTCTGCTGTATTCCGTTCCGTGATTATGATGTCGAAAAGGTCGGCGAGACGTTCAGCCTCTGCTCCACGAACCGCTGCAGTCACGTCAACAACGACCACCAAGACTCTCTTGACGTTTCCCCTGGGGTCGTGATAATGCGGTCTTATTTCCACTTGGAACTCCCTTGTGTCACTCAACGTCGGCAGCGCCGTTCGGTACAGCGTGATGGGTGTTCCGCGTTCGAACACGTTCGCTATGGGCTGAGCCAATTCTTGTACTACCTGTCTTGCGATTCTCATGGCTTGGGCATCCGTATCTTGCTGAATTGTCCCAGCAATCGTTGTCATCTCCACTTCGAGATCCGTGCCCACAAGAATGGCTGACGCAGAAGTGATGTGACCCGGCTCAAATGCCTGAAACACTCTACGAAACAGGGCGCCTCCGACTACAAGGACGCATCCCGCCTCCATCATGAATGACATGGCGGTCAAGCCTATCAGTCCTCCATTGAGCATCGAGCCACTGACGCCCACTATCACAAACCCTCCAATCTGTATGATGAGTATTCTCGCATAGATGGGACGTGTCAGAAGCCACGAGGAGCGAAGAACAAGCATGGCACAGAAACTGAAGGTGATGGCCATGACGATTCCTGTGCCCATCAGGACAACATGTTGAGTGCTTGGTTTCATTAGTGCGGTTGCAGCTCCGGGTGCTATCAGTATCAGCGGGAGGGCATACATCAACGCTGTCAGGGCGTCAGGCACTCCGACCAGCCTTGCAAGTTTTCTCGCCTCGATAATCTCAAGTCCCAAGAGCGACGAGGCCAAGCCCACAAGGATGAACTCGGCCTGTGCAATCACATGTGCCGGGCTGCCGGGTATCGTATGGGTGATGTCATACGTGATGAAAGTGGATACTATGACTATGACTCCGAAGAGCACAGTCAGCCCTGAGTGATAGTTCCTCTCAATGGTGGCATCCTTGAGGAACAGAAGAACGGTGACCGCTCCCAGCATTATACCTACAAGAACCTCTGGCTCCACTCATAACGGCCTCCC
>CAZSTY010000030.1:0-9528 GCA_964609885.1 uncultured archaeon | reverse complement strand
GAACTCGTTCTCAACCTCGCTGATTAGCACGAGGTGGGCCATTGAGTCCCATGGCTCGTACTCTTTCCGCCTGAGACCGTCAGTGACCTCCTCTTTGTCAAGAAGCAGCACCTTGCTGACTATCTCAGTGAGACGCTCGTCAATGTCGTTCATGGTCATTCCTCTGTCAGCTGAATGTAATCAGGGACCTCAACGGTCTTCTCGTCCAGATCGAGCCGCCATCGTGTGACACCATCGTCATCCGTCCCCAACAGCTCAAAACCGTGACGCTCGTACAGGTCCTTTGCGGGGGCGTTCTTCTTGGTGGGAATGTACTCGCCCACCACTTCCTTGGCTCCGGCCGAGCGCGCATCAGCCACAATCCGGGCCAAGAAGGCGGTTTCTACATTACGTCCGATGACTCGGCAGCTCATCAGGAACGAGTCGATCACCCATGTCGTACCCTCACACCGGACAATCGCGACACCGACTATTCCCTCATCACCAAACCTATCGCTCACGGCCATACTATAGACGCGATACTCCGATGAATCGCGAAAGTTTCGCACCTCAGCGTCAGTATACCGGCGCGTTGTGAGATTGAACTGATTGGTCTTGCCGATGAGCTGTACGACACGTGGTGTATCAAAGTCGTCTGCAAGCCGAATCCGAACCTTCAGGTCAAGTGTTCTCAGGAAGTCCTCGAGAGATCCTGCGGTGCGCTGGAGTTCGGCTCGCTTCCGTTTCCCGACGTACATCTCTCCACGCTTCATGTCCTCGGGGGTCAGCGAGAGCACGTCAAACACATTGAGTCGCTCGATGGTCTCTCGATAGAGCCGGGGATTCTTGGGCATGTCAACAACTAGGACCTCGGGAAGGGCCTGCCGCACCTGCTCTCGTTCCACAGGGTTGTCGTCAATGAAGACCATGCTGTCAAGGCCGATGTTTATCTCCTGAGCAAGCTCTATCAGATTCTGAACCTTGTTCTGCCAGTTGATCCTCAATGCGGCGAAATGCTCCTCACGTAGCACTTGGTACGGGTGCTCGCGAAGAACCTTCAGAGCGTCGTCAGGATTGTTCTTGCTGTTGATGGCAAGAATGACGCCACGGTTGTAGAGGCTCAGAAGGACACGTTGAAACTCCACATATTCCAGACCCGGCGAGGTGTTTCCGAGCTTGATTTCCTCCATCCCATCTTCCCCGATTATACCGCCCCACAGAGTGTTGTCAAGGTCAAGCACTATGCACTTCTTGGTCAGTCCCTTGAGGGCACGAATGTACCGCAGATACTCGTCTGCAAGGACGGGCATGAAGGACTCACTGAACACGACTGTTCCGCGGTAGTATGTGTTCCAGTTGATCATCTTGCTCTTGCCGAAGTCACCAGCCACAGCGTCGAGGTCAACAACAAACACACGGCTGTTCTCTCTGAGCCGCTCTACAAGTCCCTCGTTGGCAACCCTGAAGAACTCTCTCAGACCCATTGTCTGCTTGTTGTCCACAATTCCCAGAGGCGTGAAGACTGGCACCACGAAGTTGTTCACGAGAATGAGTGCCGTGCTGTTCTCAGCGAGAGACTCTGCCACCGACGCCACCTCGTCGACGACATTGTTCAGGGCCTCCTCGCGCTCGTCGTCACTCATCCTGACAAACTTTGAGAGAAACAGCTGGTCGAGCAATGACCACGGGTCAACAGACAACACCACGACATCGGGGTTGTGCTGATATAACGACGAACCAGTATCGAGAGCCTCTTGGCGGAAAGTGTTGAAACCACCCACGAAGGTCTTCGGAGCAAGACCCTCCAGCCGCGTCTTGATATCGATGCAGGCAGCGAGCGGTTCCAGCGTTGAGGAGCCGATGACCGCGATTCGCACCACCTTATTCGGGTCCTCCGGCTCAGGCAGGTCCATCTTTTGGAATCGCTTGTATGCGCTCCACAAGTTGAGATAGCTCGGATCTTCTCGAACTGCCTTGAGAATACTCTCCGCCTTGCTCTCGGTCTCCGACATCACTGAATCACCTCACGGGCTAGCGTCATTCTCAACTCGTCTATCATCGTATCTGCCATTCGATGCCCCTGCATTGCCGCAGGACCGCGTGTGGCCACGGCAATCGCCGCTCCGTGAATCGAAGAATGAGTCATGCTCACGTGTATTGTCACATCATCCAATCCGGCGACATGCGCCTCTGGCTCGCCGTTAGGACCATGGCCGATTCGAACCCGCCATGCTGGCACATGCACCGTCCGGCTCAGTGCCTTTACCACCGCCTCCTTTGCGGCAAACATTGCCGCGAAATGTGGGTACGGATCGCGGCAATTCATACAGTAGTCTAACTCCTCGGGTCCGAAGACTCGTGAGAAGAACGGCGAACTGGACCCGAGCCTTCGGAACCGTTCGATCTCAACCAAGTCCACTCCTATGCCGAGGAGACCTGCCGGGGCTGACTCACCGAATCGCAACGCAGTTCAACCGCACTCACTCTGTGGGACGCTTATAATCGTAATGACGAAGCATCATGGGGCAACGTATTGCTCACATGGCACTGCCACTTCGCTCTATTACCGCGGTAGACCAAGGATACTTCTCCAGCACTGTCTCCATGAGCCTACGCACCTTTCGCTCCTCGGAGGTGCCCTGATACGCGAGTAGGATGACCACCCCGCCCCTTGTGCGCTTGAACTTCTGGTACATTGTCTTGACCGTGTTGATGACATCACAGACTATCATGATGTCTGCCTGCGGAATGTCGAGGTCGCGTTCGCCAACAGGGGACATGATAAGAACGCGCTTTGTGGCGTCCTCACGAAACTCCCTCAAGACCTCACCCTTATCCCGCGTCTGTCCGGTGACGGTCAACACCGAAAGGCCGCTCTTGGTCAGCAGCTCTTCAAGCTGCGAAACCATCTCCAGATAGGATGTGAGAACAAGAGTCTTGTCGTACCGCTTGGCAATCTCCACGACCCGAATGGCCTTGGAAGACACATCTGGGAGAATTCGTTTCAGGTTCGCGAGATTGAAGTAATGCCTGATATAGTCGCCGTGAAACATGCGCAGGAACCTCTTGGGTGGCATCGCGAACACGTACTTGCGAAGCATCAGCAGACTAGAGTATCTGCTCTTCAACTCATCAGGGATTGGCAGCCTTTCGAGCATGAGGTGGATGCGACGTGGATCATCGCCAATCAAGTCGAGATTGTCGTCCTCTTCGAGTTCGATCCCAATCTCGTCCTGAGTGTTTCGTATCAGCTCGTCAAGCACCATTGAGATGGAACGAATCCGCGAGTCTGGAACGAGTTCCATCCTCAACAGTGTTGGTTCAAGATAGTCCTCAACGTCAGTACCGTAGAGGTCCTCCATTGAGATCAGCACAGAATTGGGAATGTGCCGTTGTAGGGTCGCCAGTTCTTTTCTGATCTCAAGCTGTTCTTCGGTGAACACTGCATGGTCATCCCGGAGGGTGCCACTCATTCCGATTATCCACTTGTCCTCAAGCAGCGTCAGAATGGTGGGCCACGGATACACGAGAGTCGTGCGCCCCCCGCTTCGCCGGACTAACGTGTCAACTTCATTGATCAGGAGAACATCAAAGTCTGCAAAGAGGTCGAAGTACCTCTGAAGCATTCCGGCCAGTATCTGTGGTGTGACCACGACAACACGTTTCTCCTTCAACATGAGGGGCCTGCGTTTCGAGGGAATGCGAGAGGACAACTCGCCAAGCTCCTCACCCAGACCTCCGTACTCTCCGCGAAGATAGTCCACCGTTTCGGCGAGAGAAGAGGACGAGTGAACAACGATGAGGAACTTTAGGTTGGGAAATCGCTGGGTGACTAGCTGGTGGGTGATGAAACGTTTCCCCAGACCGCAATCAAGCTCAAGCAGGAGATTGGTACCCCTCAGCTCCTCGATGCGATCGAGGAGGTAGGTCTGATAACCGCGGGGAGTGTATCTGTGGTCTTGGGGTGTCATTACATCTCTCAATCCCGACAGATCGTTTTGAATCCGTCTAGAACGTCTTGAACACCTTCGCCAGCGATGGCCCCTTCACGTGCATGGCGAACTCGTGGAACGTTCCGAAGGGAACGATGTGGACCTCAAACCCCCTATCTCGAAGCCTTCGTGACACCTCATCTATGAGCTCGTCAGCCACGGCAGGATCGGCCTTGCTGGGACCAAGGTGTGCGAAAGAGTGGAGGATGATCCTGTTACAGCCGACCTTGTTCGCGAGCCATCGGATGTTTTTGACCATCTTTCTTAGCACTGCAACTCGGTCCTCGTCGTCCTTCTCCTCGGCTTGAATCCACACGAGCACCGACTCGCCAAACTTGTGTTCGTCCGCCACCTCTTCGCTCTCGTTGGGGCGATACCAGAAGCTCTCCAAGTGAAACATAAGCAGTATCAACGATGCCACCACATAGACGGGGCAACCCTCGCGTTAAGGGCGTTGCGCTCAATCCGCGTCTTGTCTGTTCTCACCGTTCGCCGAGATCGGTTCCGCATCCACGACAGGGGCGCCTATGACTCCCAGCTCGGTGACATCAATCTTCTTCTTCCGCGGAAAGGCCCTGCCATGCATCCATACCGTGTTGGGAGGAATCACCCGGTCTTTTGGCACTGTGCTGTTTGCCGCTATTATGACATTGTCACCAATCTCCGCCCCAGCCAAGATGACGGCGTTGGCACCCACCGTTACGTTGTTGCCCAGCTTCACGGTCTTGAGATAGAGACGACCACCCTCGTAGACATGGCCGCTGAGAATGGCATCGTACCCGAAGAAACAGTTGTCACCGATAATTGTCCGCTCCGGGTTAAAGAGCCGCCCGTTGCCCACGACTGTGTTCTTCCCAATCTTGGCGCCGAACAGCGTGTGCCGGGGGCGAGTGTCCATGAAGACTGAGAAAAACCAAGCGAAATACGGAAAGAGGACATAGTAGACCTCATAGTACTCGTACAGAAGCCATTCTTCGGTTTCCATGGGATAGGATCCGTCCTCTAGATAGGGGATTCCCCGCCGCGACAGAAGAAACATGCCCAACAAGATGCCGAGGAAGATTCCATAGCAGATGAAGGCTATGGGCACAAACAAGACCAGAAACCAAAACCGTTCCACAGCAAAAGACGGGAGGAGCGGGCCGAGCAGCTGGAGGAACAACTGCTTCACGACGTTCAGTGGCGCAAGGTATGTGTCCATGAGGGAATCGATGTTCTCGAAGAACACCATGAACAGTATGATAGACGGAAAGGCTGCCACTGTGATACTGACGAGCAGGGACAGAACCAAGTATATGGAATAGAATATGGTTCGCGCCTTCATGTCCGGTGTCACTCGCTTGTGCTTGGCAAGCACATCAGCTGATGTCCCTTTTAATGTAATGCCATTCTGCGTCTGTCGAGGCGCCCGTAGAAACAGATATAGACACACACGAATCCCGCCCTTAGAGAACCGAACAGGTGCCACGATGATGAGATATGACATTGTAGTGGTTGGAACGGGACCAGCTGGGCTCAAGACTGCTGAGCAGACTGCCGCACGGGGCCTCAAAACGCTAGTTTTGGAGAAGAGACAAAGTGTCACTGACTCGTTGATGGGAGAACTTGTGACGGACAAGGCACTGAAACTACTGCGTATTTCGCCGGACTCTGAATACGTTGGTAACAAGTTCACGGCCATTGTGGGCGAGAGCCTTGATACTGGTGCGAACATTGTGGTCGACCGCTCGCTCTTGGGAAACTCGTATCTCTTGGATGAAGACAAGTGCCAAGAGCTCATGCGTGACCGTGCGGTGGCAGACGGAGCAGAGTTCCGGTATAGGGCCCGTGTTGACTCGGTGATCAAGGACGGTCAGCAGGTCGTAGGAGTGCAATACAACCACACTGAAGAGGCTCGCGGGTCGCTCACCGTTGGGGCGGACGGTTCGTTCAGCCGTGTGTCTGCAACGGCAGGATTCACCCATCCCAAGTGGCTCCTGAGCTACGGGTATAGGTTCAAGCTCGCCAACTGCAAGAATGTAGACCCTGAAACAGCATATTTCTACGTGGGCCGCGATGTCGGACTCGGTTACCTCTGGCTTTACCCAAGGAGCGAAACAGAGGTCAACCTCGGAATAGGTCGAGTCCCGTCCTCGAAGGATCTGTGGTACAGGTTGCCGCCGATGATGGATGTCCTGCGGAAGTACATGAAGACACACGAGGAAACGAAAGACGCCAAGATTGTCGGCGTGAATGGGGGCGTGGTGCCCTGTGCGGGAATCATACCGCGTTTCACTGACGCGGGTGTGGCACTGTGTGGCAACTCTGCGGGTCAGGTGTCCTCCATAGTTGGAGGCGGCGTGACCACCTGCCTTCACGCCGGGACGTTGCTGGCAAGACATGCGCAGAGAATGGTCGAGGAGAACGACTTCTCGCGAGAGAGCGTGTATCAATACGAGAAGGAGTATCGGAAATCAGAGCTTGCGAAGAACATCGAGAACACGGGCAAGGGAATGTGGGCCGTGTCCAAGTACGCCATGTTCAACGATCCGCTTGAGGCCGCAGAGATAGTCCTTCGAGAACTGGACGCATCAACCCTCAATGAGATAGTTCAGGGATCCATCAGTGTTGCTACGCTCATGCGTCTGTTCACGGATTTTCTGCCAATGGTGGTCAGAATTGGCAAGGGGTATCTCAAGAGCGTGGCTGTGAGTGGACTGTAGAATAGGCGAGAGATGAAGAGGTGAAGCAGGGTCCGCCCCCCCGCACCCTGCTTCGTAACGTGAGCAACGAGTTGCTCATGCCCCGCGAGGTTTCCGCGTCAGGGCCTTCACAACGGAAAGCACAAACGATCACCGCACTTGTCTGCCGCATGACAGACACAAAAATAGGGGAAACACATTATAAAGGGTTGTTCATTGTTGATTGAGATAAAGCTAGTATCTTGATGTTGTGGCAGAAATGGAACCTCAAGACACGGGGAACTACCCCCGTACAGGATGGGAAATTGTCAGAGAAACTCTTGAATGTCTCGGAATTGACCCGAGCGCCGAGCGCGACGCACGCCTGATACGACTCATGCGTGTGATGCTCCAGCTCCAAGAGGAGTCGTCCACCGCGCTGCGATTTGGTGACATATACAACGCATTGCGAGCGGACGATCCGCGAAAGATCCCGAGCAAAGCATGTGTTCACAGGGACCTGAAGGACCTGACAGAACTGGAGCTTGTGAGATTTGAGAATCCCTCGGGACGAAAGAGGCGATACATCATAAACGTGGATACTATCGCTCAGGGTCTGGAACATGTCCAAGAGGCCATGACACGATATCTCACCAGTGAGATGGAGACCATCAAGAAACAGCTGGGGAGGCTCCAGAGCATAGACTGTTCGAAGCTCGCCGAGGATGTTGTGTACGAGCTGATAGGCAAGCGGAAACACTCGGGCATCCGCTTTGCGCGTGGAGTAGACGGAATGCACAGACTCATCCTTGGTGGCATTCTCGCCTCGGCGGGACCGGGAGATGTCATCCGGACCACGGCCATGTTCATAAGACCACTTGTTGAGGGCGCACTGAATCGCTCTGTCAAGTTTGTTCGAGCCGCACAGGCAGGTGCTGACGTAAGGTATCTCATCACATCAGATCTATTCCGGTTGGTGGAAGAGCACCAACACAAGATGGACTTTGCCAGGCTCATGGCGATGCTGAAGGAGATCCAAGAGATACCGCTCGGTGGAGGAAGCCTTCATCTACGAATCCATTTCGGACGAAAGACATACAATCATGTCAGCCTGAATAGAGAGCGAGTGGCCCTCATTCTGACCGAGGAACCAATAGCCACAACCCTAGTCACAAGGGAGTTCAACCCCGACCTTGTGGACAATGTAATTGACTCCTTTGATGAGTCTTGGGAGGCTGCAGTTCCACTCTACGATCTCACCGACGAACATTTCAGGTCGTTGGGCCTGAAGAGCGACAACCTCCTTGTTCGCGCGCTGCAGCGTATGAAACAAGGGGGAGATTGAGCCATGGCCCGGGACCCACCGGCGTCAGAGGTGGCAGTGAGGCTGTTGGGCCTGAGGCCCGAGGCGAAGTGCACCACAATACTTGAGATAATTGCCGGTGCAGGCGCGCCATTGACGGTGAAAGAGATTGTGGGGAGAGGTGGTGTCAGGCATGAAACAGCAGGACAGAGGGCGTCATTATACAGATGCCTCTCGCTGCTAAGAGACTTGGGACTGATTGAGGTCTACGATGAGGGATACATTCACAGATATGGCACAACGCCGGAGAGAATTCGAAGCGTCGTCAGAAACCTTCTTCGGAGCAAGATAGAGGAGCTCGAAGAGGAGCGACTCTTGCTGGTAGACAGGTTGAGAGCGATTGAGGGACTGAGTGACAATGACATCAGAGAGATTGCGGAGTATATCAGAAGTAGTCTCCTAGGCGTCGACTCGTCGCTTCCGACACTGTTCTCCAACCGAACGAGCAAAATGGTCGAGGTCCTGCACGAGCAGATAATTCGGCGACTCCGAGCAGGAGATGTGCTCCGGATGTCAATCGCTTGGGATGATGTCTTCTTCGCTGAGGACAACACTACCATGAGCATGCTGGCAAGACTGTTGGATCGTGGCGTCGAAGTGCGTGTGCTGGCACCCCCCATTGACGAGATTCCTGTGTCAAGATTGAATGCCGTCAGGGCCTACTACGAGGAGATGCTGGCGGAGAACCGAAACATCGAGATCAGGCATCGTATTGGAAGCAAGAAGACCTACCAGATTGTAGCAAAGAACAGAGACGTGATTCTGTTGGTGATCTCCACTTACCCCTTCATGGCGCAAGTGATACCATATAGCGGCAATCCCGAACTCGTCAATGACAGCATCGATGCATTCGACGAACACTTTCAGCGCGGCCTACCGTTGTGTGAACTCTGAGGCTTGAGAGATGAATCCGGATGAGATTGCGAACCTGCTGGACTCTCTTGGAATAGACCTAAATTCTACAGAGATGAGGACTCTCGGGGCGGTCTTGGCCCTGTCCGCGGACCTCTACAGCCCAGTTTCCGCCGCTGCCGTCCTCAGAAGGGTGCAGGAGGATGGCTCACAGCCACCAACAAAGAACTGGGTATACAAATGCCTGAACGAGCTGGAGAGGAAGGGCTTCCTAAAGGTTGACAAGATACGCCAGCCGTATCTCTATCTGTCATCGACCGCAGACCTGATTGAGGGTGTTGAGAGGCAACAGAGGAACGCGTCAATCAGAATTCGCCGAAGACTTGCCGAGATAAGAGAACAAGCGGAGTTGCTGAGATCAGTCGCGATTGAAGATGTATGTAGTGCCCTCCTCAAGCGAGCAACGCCTCATGGCCTTGCGCATCGCACGGCACTAATCGAGGGTGAGGAAAAGGTTCACGCCACGGTAATCAATAGCATCTTTGAGCAGGTTGGACCTGGAGACATCGTGAGAGTCTTGCTGCCGCTGCATGTGTTGGTGACCGATAGGGGAGTGATTGGGGACTTCGATAGATTCGTGATTGACAAGATAAGAAAGGAAGTCAGAACGAAGGCACTCCTG
>CAZSTY010000029.1:0-9856 GCA_964609885.1 uncultured archaeon | reverse complement strand
AGGCCCTTGGAGAAACCGGCTACATCAGTGCCGACATTGACAACGCGGCTCTTGAGGAGATTCTTGACTTTTCTTTCGACTGGCGACTGGCAACATGGCCCGCTGATGGAGATTTCGCCTACGTCTTGGCCTACGTGCAGACGACTAACTCGAGTTCATCTGACATGAACTTGTACTACATTCTGTGGATGCAGGAGAGTACTTCGTTCACCAACTCGACAACGCATTGCTACTTTATTCGTAACGACACCGCGGGCGCGTGGCACTCTTTCTCTACCAATGTTACCAGTGACTTTCTCTCCACAGGCCTGTCATTAGACCCCAGCCGCGTGGTCACGATGGCTCGCTTCGAGACCTATATGCCGGCTGGATACACGGACCCTGCACGACTCGACATTGATGAGGTCAGCCTAAGCAACACGTCCCACGAATATATTCCAGACGGTACTTTCGAAACAGCCGTCACTCAGTGGGATGGCTTCTCACGGTGCGCCGGCCATGTTTCGACATCTGGGCTTGCCACAGAAGGTGATAGGTCTCTCAACATCACCACGGCTCGAACGCATGATGATGGTGAGTCGTTCGCGTACGCGACCCAGTACCTCTACTCAGGGCCACCCGTCTATGCCCCTGGCAAGGTCATTTTGAGCCTTGACTGGAGAGTGTCGCGTGGGACCGTTCACGATGAGGACAACTATGCCTATGTTCGGCTCTATCTTCAGAACGCGACTCGGATTGTGACAGTGACTTTCTATCTTGTCGCGCCATCCGTTTCTTCAAACTACAGCAGTTCTGTCAGTATTAGAGTGAAGGACTTTAACTCAACTGACACGTGGCACCATCTGTCTGTTGACCTATATGACGTACTGGCAGAGTGTGAACTGGACAATCTCACGGCGTATTCGATTCGGCTATACTGCGGGACCTACGGAACCTTGGGATCGAGAACGGTCCTCCTCGTGGACTCGTTATCTATTCTCGCCGCTCCGGCTAGGAATCCGGGATTTGAAGCCGCTTGGCGGACCGGGCCCAGCGATGTCGGTTCTGGCTGGAATTCGGGTGGCGACCCCGGCTCGTCGGTTTCGCTAAGTGGAGATGCACATTCAGGTAAGCACTCTCTCAATCTTACAGCCTCGGACGACGCAGCTGCATGGGCGACAAGACCGGTATATGCGAGAATGGCCAAGGGTATCGAGATGAGATTTTCTTACCGGAACCGGCGAATCGAGGGCACTGGGGTTGCGTACTTGCAACTCGCGTTCGAAGGTGGGTACTTGCTCTACTACTTCTTCGCTAGGAACGTGACGTACTCTGCGTTGAATTCCTCCACCACTCGATCCTACGTATTGCCCGACTGCAATGTCACTGGGTCGTGGCGTACGGTAGTTCGGAACATCTCTCGTGACCTCTCGAACTTCACGCCTCCGTTTGGCCATGACCAGTGGAATCTGACCTATATCCGGTGCCACCTATATTCAGACAGCGGCTCGAACTTCACAGTTCTTCTTGATGACATCGACTTCTATGACGTAGTGCCCCCGACGGTCAGTCACAAGTCAAGAACGCCTGCGTCTCCCACGTACTACGAGCCCGCGACAGTGGCGGCTCAAGCCACTGACAATCTGGCGGGCGTGTACGCCGTCAGTATCGTCTATCGAGTCAATGGCGGAACTTGGTCGCAAGTTGTGATGACTCATAGTGGTTTGGACTACGTGGGTCAGATCCCATCCAGCCCGTTCGGTAGCACAGTGGAGTACTATCTTGTAGCCACAGATCTGTGTGGCGTGAATGGCACGGATGACAACGGGGGAGCCTACTACTCGTACGTTGTGGGTGACGATATTGGTCCCGAAGTGTCAATACTGGCTCCTGCGAACAAGACTTCGGTCAGTGGCATCGAGACCGTGTCTGTCGAGGCCACAGATGTGGGCAGCGGAATCGCCTTTGTCACTCTGTACCTGGACGACACGCTCATTGGAAATCTCACAGCGTCCCCCTACACTCTGAGCTGGGACACTCGGCTCCACGCCGACGGTGTTCACAGGCTGAGGGCAGTGGCGCATGACAATGGTGGCAACTCTGCCGAGGACTCCGTTGTAGTCGAGATCCAGAACGGTGAGCCGCTGATACTGTCGGGCCTTACAATCACACCCAACGAGCCGGAGTACGATGACGCGGTTCAGGTGGCCGTCTACGCTCAGGCAACCAGTGGCATTGAGAACGTCACACTCTACTACAGAATCGGTTCAGCGGCATGGGTGTCTACTGCAATGTCGGCGTCTGGTGACAAGTTCGTGGCGACGATACCGCCGGCCGTCTACGGAACCGTCGTCAGCTACTACGTAGTCGCATATGACACGACAGGCCTTGCGGCACAGCTTGGCAATGAGAGCAGCCCGTACACGTACACCGTGGGGGACAAGACTCCGCCCAAGATCTCGTTTGCCTTTGACATCAACACTGAGATGCATAATGGCCTGCTGTACTTCACTGTGAACGCGTCTGACGCGGGCAGCGGCTTGGAGTCTATCAAAGTGTACGTGGACGATACACTGATTGCGACACTAGACCCCACGGAGACAGAGTATCTGTGGGACCCAAGCACAGTTCCACCGGGCACACATAACGTGACCTTCGTGGCCGTGGACATGGCAGGCAACTCGGCCTCAGCGTCCGTTACTATCAAGACTGGTGGAGGGATTGGTGGAATTGGTGAGGCATTCGCTGCTGTCCTCTCGACTTATGGGATTGCCATCGGCTTTGGAGTGGTGATTGTGGGTTACGTGGTGTTGAGAATAGTGATCGCGAAGCGTCGTGGAGAGTGACGCCCACTGTTGACGTGACGAATCCAACATCATGTGAGAACTGGCACGGGCAGCGGGAGGCCGCCTCCTTCTGCCTATTGCCTTTCTCGCCCGGTGATGGCAAGAGCCTTTAGTTGACAAGGGGATGGTAGGGGCGCCTGAAGTGGCATGGGTCGTTTCATCGGCGCGGTGAGGAGGCACGAAAGGTCATGCCTGAAGAGAAGTCCGTGAAAGTCATTGCCGAGCTTGTCATCGCACCGTTTGGTGTTGGAACGAGCTTAGGCAAGTACGTGCGCGAGTCGGTCAAGGTGTTGGATAGTTTTCCCGGAATTCGTGTTCAACACACACCCATGAGTTCCATCATCGAGGCGGACACAGTCGACCAAGTACTTGAGGTGACGCGGGCAGCTCACGAGGCCATGTTCAGGGCCGGCGCGCAGAGAGTTTCCACGCTTCTGAGAATAGATGACCGTCGTGATAAGCCGCGGAGGATGGAAGACAAGGTTGGCGCTATCTCGTGACACATAGTTTATCCTGGCGAACAGCCGATGTCGCAACGGGCGGTCATGAGCATTGTCATGGATTCTTGACATGAACTCTCTCTACGAGAATACTTCGGCCCGTCGCCGGAGTCTGTCACAGGTCCTCTCAGCTGTAGTGAGTGTCATGGCAGCAATCTCTCTCTCGATAGGTGAAGCAATGATGTCTTTGACTCATGGGGGCCCATGGTCATTGTTTGTGATTCCAATCTCCGTACTAGTGGCTACCATGATGTATTTCCTCATGCCGTCCGCCGGTTGGCTTCGAGAGGTAGTTGCTAAGGACCTTAGCCAAAGTCATGGTGTCACGGCCTCCGGTGTGGACGAATTCCTTGAATTCTGCGAGGCCGAGCGCCGGCTCATGCTCGTCGGCGGCTGGGTGTCGGCTCTCGTGACGCGTTTCGTATGGGATTGCCTCAGTCTGGCACTCGGAGACGTCGTCAGTGGGGCATCGATTGAGATCGTCCTAGTATTTTCTGTTATCTTGACAGTCGTGGTCTTCATCGTTCTCGTTTCAAGAGGGGACCGCATACTCCGTCGCAGGTTCGCTGGAGTTGACGTCATCATTGCTGAGATTAGTTCTAGCGTGACGGCTCGTGAAACGTGGTAGCTGAGGCGAATTTCTCCGGCTGGTTGCTGAAGACCAGAGAGCATTTCACGTGGTGGGCACAGTCATCTGACGTGGAGATTCGAATGGACGAAGTGATATTGTTCGTAGCTGATCATCTGGAGGACGCCATCTCCGACTTGAAGCGTCTTGTGAGAGTTCCCTCTGTGGCTGCAGAGGGCAAGCACATGGACGAGGCAGCTGAGCTAATCGCGAAGATGCTTGAGAAGGCGGGCATGGAGTCGAAAATCAACCCGACGGACGGCGCACCCGTTGTGACAGCGTCGCTTGATGTTGGTGCGAAAAGGACTCTGTTGTTCTACGATCACTACGATGTTCAGCCGGCTGGTCCTCTGGAACTCTGGGAGAGCAAGCCGTTCGAACCACAGGTTCGGGACGGCCGCATCTACGGAAGAGGCGTTGCCGACAACAAAGGGGACTTGGTCTCCCGTATCTGGGCTGTACGGGCTCTCGTTGAGACTGGTCAGACACCGCCTGTGAACGTACGCTTTGTCGTGGAAGGTGAGGAGGAGATTAGCTCGCCAAACTTGCCGGGTTTTGTGAGGGCGAACAGGGAATTTCTCCGGGCTGATGGCGGGATCTGGGAGTTTGGTGGAGAGGACATGACCGGTCGACAAGAGGCATGGCTGGGCCTGAAGGGCATTCTATACGTCCAGCTTGAGGTGGATGTGCTATCCCATGATGCCCACTCATCGCTTGCCTGTGTACTACCGTCAGCACCGTATACGCTGATTCGTGCCCTTGAGTCATTGAAGGACGAGAACGAGCGGATACTGATCAATGGTTTCTACGATGACGTGAAGCCTCTCACAGACGCAGAGCGCGATACAATAGCCGCTGTTGATGTGCACGAAGAACTGATGCGTGAGCACTACGGCATTGACGAGTTTGTCAGAGGTCTCTCCGGGGAGGCGTTGAAGGAGGCCTACTATGGCGAGCCATCATGCAATATATGCGGCATTACCACAGGCTATCAAGGACCGGGTTCAATGACCGTTCTCCCCGCGCGGGCCACCGCCAAGGTGGACTTTCGGCTTGTCGAGAATCAGAATCCTGAGATCATTCTCCAAAGACTGAGGAAGCATCTTGATTCCCATGGTTTTCATCAGGTGCGCATTGCGTGGCATGAAGGATACCCTGCGGCAAAGACACCCGTGGACCACCCCTTTGTCGAAGTGGTCTCCCGTGCCACGGAGCGTGCCTTTGGTCATCGCCCTGTGATTCACGTCACGAGTCCCGGGTCCGGCCCTCTGTATCTCTTCAAAGACCTGACCCCATTTGTGTCGGTGGGCTGTGGTGACTTCAACAGTCGAGCTCACTCGCCCAACGAGAGTATCAAGCTCGATAATTTCCGGAGGTCGATAGTCCGCGCAATCATGGTCACGGAAGAGCTGGGTCGCTCGTAGAGCCGGTCCGGCTGGTGCTGCATCGCGTGTTCGCACTCATCAAATGTCAGGGTAGGGGCGGGACCACTGTCACATCCCGCTCCCACTCGACCTCGAACGCATACTTGATGCGTTGCTCCTGGTCGGGCGGCACCTTGAGCTTCCAGGTGATCACTCCCAGTTCCATCTTGTCATACCTAACGGAGGTATCTCCCAGCGTGACCCGAATCTTTTCCGACGAACTGTGAGGTATCCGGTCCATGACCTCCATGTCAATCTCAGTGCCTGCAAAGTTCTTGGCAATCAGCTCGTAAGAATAGGACCGTCGGCGCTTTCCTCTAAGGCCGGCCTTCTCCGTCTCTTGGGAGAGAAGTTTCTTTTCCACCCTGACATCATGGGCAGTTCTGGTTCCGATGTCGAACTCCTCGTGTGGGGCGATCAGTTCCAGTTGGCTCTCCCCAACGTACTCGCCGTCGGCGAAGACCTTGGCCGCCCCCGGCAAGAGGGTCGAATCGCCGTTGGTCACCTTTTCCGCCACTACTGCGAACTCACTCTCCGCTGCGTTCCAGAAGTAGTATCGTTTGGAATCTAGACGTTTCTCGATAAGTGTCACCGGTTTTGGTGTTTCTTCTGATTGTATTGTGACGGTGCCGGGTACCCGGTATGTCACAATCCCGCCGAACTCCTCCTTGATCTCCGCGCTAAGCTCGTCCATTGGTTCGGCCTCGGGCTGTTCCTCGGCCTTCTCCGCCTCCTCAGGAGCTGGTGCCGCAAGCGCTCTCATCATCTTCTTGCTAGTCATTGAACTGGGCGCTGGCGGTGGACGGGGGACGAACCTCGTTATATAGAACGGCCTGGGTTCGACAATCTCAACAGGTCGAGCAGAGGCGGTTGAGACTGAGAGTATGACATCGGTCCAGTCCTCATCGGTCTGATTCATAACCATCGCAATGTGCTTGACATGGGCTGCATCTACGGTCAGATTAACATCGTACCTTGGCGTCCACCACGCACGCCCTACTTGATACGTGATTCCTAGGTCCAGCTTGCATTTCTTCGGTGCCTCGAGCCTCAACAACACGGCCATGCGTCGGACCACATCATCTTCGAATGAGAGCTGCTCAAGTGTTTCCTCTACGGCCTTGATCTTGTCTTCGACCCTTCTCAGTTCGACCTCGCACTCTCGGACTCTCTTTCTCAGTGCCGTAAGTTCCCTTCTCATGCCCTCGGCGATTGCGCCGATGGTCTCTGGCTCAGCGTCGCTGTGTGCGAATCTCTTCCCCAGCGCGAACGACGTACTCTGAGCGAGCCTGACGAGCTGGCTCTCCCTGAGCTTGTGTCGCTTTATCTCGTCGTTCAGCTGGCCTCTCTCTCGCTCAAGTCCACGAAGTTGCTCCTTCAGTTCCTGAATACGGTCTCTGTCAGTGGCCGCTGCGCTCTCGGGTTCAAGTGTGAGATTGAGCAGTGTCACGTCTCCAAGGCCGTTGACTCTCACACTGTCATACGAAACGGTTCTACTCAGTCCCCGGATGACGATGTCATGTCGTCCCCGCTCCAGCTCTATCTCGCCGGTCCTCGTCACACGTGCTCCGTCTCTGAAGACAGTCACCTCAGAGGTCTTTGTCTTGAGTTCTATCAACTTTACACCTCCTCACGGCAACGGCGGGGTTATGATGATGTCCTTGTCCCACACAACCTCAAACCGATACGTTATGATCTCCTTCTCGCCCGCTGGCACAGTTCGTCGCCATTTGAGTACTCCCACGTTCTCCTCCTCGAGGTCCAGCCCCTCGCGGTCGAGGCGAACCTCAATCTCTGCGTCCTGACTGTGCGGGACCCTGTCCAAGATCTCAATCTCTATGTCCTGCTCGGAGAAGTTCTCTATTTTCAGCTCGTACTCGTAGGACCGACGTTTCTTCCCACGCGTCAGACCCGCCTTCTCGACAACCCGTTGCCTTAGCTTCTTCTCGGCCTTCACATCGTACGCGGTGCGGGCGCCCAGCTTGAAGGTTTCGTGAGGCGCCACCACAGGCATTGTGGTCTCTCCAACATACTCGCCTTCTCGAAACACGCGAACGGAGCCCTCAATCATCGTTGTATCACCATTCGTGACCTCCTCATGTGCCACAACCTCCGCCATCTCATCGGCGTACCAGTAGTGGAGTGTCTTGGCCTCCATCTCTTCCTCCATGAGAAGGATCGGACTGCTGGTCTCACCGGCAGGGACCGTTACAGTAGCCGGCACCTCGTAGGTGGTCACACCGCCCAACGTCCGCCGGATGAACCCTGAAGGTGCCTTCTCCAAATAGCCCCCCCTGTCCTCGTCGATGTACCACGGTTCGGGCCTCTCTATCTTGGCTGGTCGTGAAGTGGCCGTTGAGACCACGATGGACACATCATTCCAGTCTTCACGGGTATAGTTGACGATATGCGCCAGCCGCTTGACTCTTGCCTTGCCCGATGTGATGTCCACGTCATAGGATGGCGTCCAACGTGCATCAGAGACATGGTAGGTAAGGTCGAGTTCAAGGTTGCCCTGTTTTTTCATCTCTACTCTGACGAAGATGCTGTACACATCTTCTGTACGCACTGTTCCGCCAACCGAGTCGAGATTCTCACGTAGGGCATCAATCTCTCTCTTCAGATCCTCTATCTTCACGTCGATGTCCCTGAGGGTATCCTGTATCTCTGCCCTCATTGCATCGATCTTGCTGAGGAACGTAGAGGCAGCACCCACATCCGTCTGCCCCTCCGCGAGTAACGGAGCCAGCGTCGTGGTGTACTCGGTGGATGTCATCTCCAGCTGAGAGAGTGCGATATTCTCGATGTCGCGTCGATCTTCAAGTTCCTTGACCTGCAGCTCTAACTGTTCAAGCTGGTCTCTCAGGCGTCTGACCTCATCTTCCGGCTCGTATACCTTCGTTTCAGACTTCACATCTATTGACAGCAGCACCGCTGGTCCCCTACCCCCTACACGAAATGTGTCAACCTGTGCAAGCCCTGTGACTCCTCGGATGACCAGCTCATGCGTGCCTGCAGGGAGGGTGACCTTGCCAGTTCTCGTCACGCGAGCACCATCGAGAAGTACGACTGCTCGGGCAACTCTGGTCTCAACCTCTTTCATCCTCTATTCCTCTAGGCCCGCTTCTCGCCTATGCATTTATCCTTTCGGTTGATAACTACAGGCGCAGGGGGCAAGCCTTCTCACTTCAATTCCAGAGACCGCGTGGATATGATTCTCGTGATGAGGCTCTTGAACTCGTCCAGCCCCATCGGTCCGAGGTCCTCGTTAGTCCGCAGCCTCACGGCCACCTGTCTGTTTTCGACCTCTCGCTTGCCGACCACCAGCTGATACGGGACCTTCTCCATCTGTGCGTTCCTGATTTTCTTCTGCATTCTCTCAGGCCCGTCATCGACCTCAGCTCTGACACCAAGCTCCCTGAGTTCCGAGGCGACCTGATAGCAGTAGTCGAGTTGTTCGTCGGTGATAGGTATCAGTCGCGCCTGCACGGGTGCCAGCCACACGGGAAAGGCTCCCTTGTAGTGTTCGATGAGGACGCCGAAGAACCTCTCCATGGAACCCATCAGTGCTCTGTGAATCATTATCGGCCTGTGGTCAGCACCGTCCTCTCCCATATACGTCATGTCGAAGCGTTCTGGAAGATTGAAGTCCACTTGTACAGTGGTGCATTGCCACGACCTACCCAGGGCGTCGCGGATCTTGATGTCAATCTTGGGACCGTAGAATACGCCCTCTCCGGGGTCAATCTGGTACTCCAGCCCCATCTGCTCGAGGGCTCGCTTCAGGGCCTCCGTGGCCTTCTCCCAGTTCTCATCAGACCCGACGTACTTCTCAGGTTTCGTGCTGAGGTAGATGTCGTAGTCAGAGAACCCGCAGGTCGTCAGGATCTCTATATTCAGTTTGAGGATGTTGATGATCTCTTCATTGAGCTGGTCAGGTCGCACGAAGATATGTGCGTCGTCCTGGGTGAATCCTCTGACACGCAAGAGACCGTGGAGAACGCCAGAACGCTCGTATCTGTATACGGTGCCCAGCTCAGCCCAGCGGAGCGGAAACTCCCTGTAGCTTCTCCTGCGCATCTTGTACATCTGGACGTGGAACGGGCAGTTCATGGGCTTGATTTCGTACTCCTGTTCATCCACGAGCATGGGGGAGTACATATTCTCTCGATAGAAGTCCAGATGCCCGCTGGTCTTCCATAGGTCGAGCTTGGCGATATGAGGGCTGTACACGAGGTCGTAACCGGCCTTGAAGTGCGCCTCCCGCCAGTAGTCCTCCAAGGCTGCTCTGACGGCTGCGCCCTTTGGTAACCACAGCACGAGACCGGAGCCGATGGCGTCGGACATGTAGAAGAGCTCAAGTTCCCTGCCGAGACGCCGATGATCGCGCTGACGAATCTCCTCAAGACGGTCGAGGTATGCCTTCAGTTGGGCCTTCGTCTGGAATGCCGCGCCGTATATCCTCTGCAGTTGAGGATT
>CAZSTY010000028.1:0-10028 GCA_964609885.1 uncultured archaeon | reverse complement strand
GTAACTCCCATGAGCGCGACGCATTGACTGCTGCAGTCTATGCCTACAGGAGTATTCTGCCCAAACTACAGCAGATTGATCACAAGATTCGTGAGGAGCAGATTTCAGTCGACCGAAACCAAGTCAAGGCCCTAGTCTTGAAGGGAATGCCAATGGCCGAGGCGATTGCTGAGCTGACGCATGTCGACTCTGAAACTGTGGAGATTGCCACGCGCGAGGAGACCGAGGAGGAGCCAGTAACAAAGGAGCGGCTAGATGCGCTACGCGAGAAGCTATCACACTTGGAAGCAGAGAATGAACTACTGAGCGAGAAGATAGAGGACCTGAAGCGTCTTATCGAGTATCTGCGATTCAGGGAGAGCGAGTTATCATACAGCCTTGAGATTGTTAGTCGAGAGAACTACTGGCGCGTCAAGCGGGATCGTGAGGTGGCAAAGAAACAGTCTGAGCTCCAAAAGGCACACCGTGAGATTCGGGCTCTACACAAGAGAGTAAAGGAACTCAGCAGTCGTCTTGAACTACTCCGAGGTGTTAAGCGTCGTGAGATGCGTGGGGACATGATTGCCATAAAGACGATCCCGCACTTTACGCGCGAGAGTATTGAGGAGTATCTGAAGAAAGTGGGCCTTCGAGAGGGCGACATCGTGCTCTTTGAGGATGCAAGCGGTGGCGGACCTCAGACTGCAGGAATGCTCATTGAACGCGGCATACGCGCGGTGATTGTCGATACGCCATTGTCGCACTTGGCCGAGGAGGAGTTGGTGAGAGCCACCATACCAGTGATTGAGGCAGAGAAGGTGGAGCTGCGAAGGGTGGACGAGTTCGCCTTCATTGATCGTAAGAAGTTCGAGAGGCTGTTCCAAGGCTTCATGCGCGAGGCAAGAGAGAAGGCGAGACAACAGGGTGAGGAAGCCCTCATAGAATTGGTGGAGCAATACCGCCGCCGGTCGATGGACGGCCCCGCCTGAAGAAGAGAGTTTCTACTCGGGGATTTGAATCCACAGAATGTTATTGCCCCTGATGAGGACAGAGCCGTACTTGGCACGAACCTCCTCATCTTCCAACTCCTCAGCGTCAGCCAGAGTGAGGTTCATATAGATGTCGCAGCGGGTGAGACGACCACGGAAGACTCGCTGATCCTTCAGCTTTATGGAGATTACCTCATTCAACGCTGATTCTAAGGCCTTTATCGGCATTCTCTCGTTGGACACAGGGGGTTCCTCGCAGGAGTGCCAGCCGTCCGAATTATAAACTCTTTGCTGGCGCCTCGCCACTCAGTCAATGTTAAGTGGCAATGTCGAGAACAGGCACTTGGTGAACAATGGTTCTGACCTGCTTGGGCCTAGAGGGTACGGCCCACTCATTCGGTGCTGGCGTCGTGACCAGCGAAGGTAAGGTGCTCGCTAACGTATGGGACATGCTGTCCCCAAAGGAGGGCGGCATTCATCCCCGTGAGGCAAGCAGACACCACTCCGAGCTCGGTCCGGGCCTCATAGCACAAGCCCTCCAGAATGCCGGTCTCAGCCCCGCGGAGATCGACCTAGTCGCATTCTCACGCGGACCGGGACTTGGTCCCTGTCTTCGCACGACCGCTACGATGGCACGAGCCATAGCCCTCGCCCTCTCTGTGCCCCTTGTTGGTGTCAACCATTGTGTTGCACATGTCGAGATTGGTTGCTTGGAGTCAGGTTTTCAGGACCCTGTCACTGTGTACGTTTCGGGAGGGAACACCCAGATCATTGCGTTCGCAGGCGGTCGATATCGGACGTTCGGTGAAACTCTGGACATCGCCATTGGCAATATGCTTGACACATTTGGTCGGGCCGTGGGCATGAGGTTTCCCGCAGGACCTATCGTTGAACGAGAGGCGAAATCCGGCAAGCGCTTCTACCCTCTTCCATACTCTGTGAAGGGAATGGACCTAAGCTATTCAGGTATGCTGACAGCAGCAAAGCGGCTGTTTGATGAGGGGGCATCACTTGAAGATCTCTGCTTTAGCCTGCAGGAAACCGCCTTTGGGATGCTGGCTGAGATTGCAGAACGGGCCATTGCCCACACGAAGAAGCGCGAGCTTCTATTGACTGGTGGCGTTGCACGAAACAACCGTCTGACTGAGATTCTTGAGGGTGTGGCCGAGCGGCATGACGCACAGTTTCACAGAGTGTCACCGTCTTTGGCTGGTGATCAGGGTGCGATGATTGCGTGGACCGGTATCCTGCAGTACCAAGCTGGAGACCGCCTTGATATTCCAGGTTCTCACGTGTTGCCGAAGTGGAGGACAGACGAACAGGACATAATCTGGAGGTCTGACCTGTGAGCGAGATATGGGCCTTGGGTGCTGAGTCCATTATCACCCGTACCGAACGTTGGGGACGCCGGCTGATTATCAAGACCCGTGTTAAGAAGCCCTATCTCCATCCAGAGATAGATGAGGCGCTAAGGCGTCAGCGCACAGCCCGCGAGTGTCGCATGTTGAGCTTCGCCCGTAGTCTTGGAGTGCCCACGCCCGCCGTGTATGCGGTTGACCGGACCACCTACTCGATAACAATGGATTTGATTGACGGCAGGCAGCTGAAAGAGCTCGCCAAGGATGTACCAGACAGCAGACTTGAAAAGATGTGTTTTGAATTTGGTCGTCTACTTGGCCTGCTGCACCGGGGAAAAGTAGTTCATGGCGACCCAACAACGAGCAACGTGATAGTGGACAATCAGGGCAAGCTTTGGATAGTGGACTTTGGTTTGGCAGAATGGAATGCGACCGTCGAGATGATGGGTGTGGACCTTCATCTCGTTCGACGAGCACTAGAAACGACCCATTGGGACCGTCAGACACTGATGCTCAATGCTACAATCGAGGGGTACTCGTCAATCATGGGCAACGAGGCAGAGGAGATCCTCTCGCGCATGGACGAGATTCGGGAGCGCGGCAGATATCACTAGGTAATCATAACACCACACAATCTCTGGGAAGTCGATGATGTAGTTGGCGTTGGCTCCTTCACGAACTGCGCCACACGGCAACGTTTATATCCGCAGCCATTGGCGGAGGGGAAGACTCGTTTCTATAGAAACTGTTCACGCAGAGGCAAGCCCCATGGCAAGAATGCACACACGACGAAAGGGTCAGTCCGGAAGCAAGAGGCCGTCAGCTCTAAGGGTACCGGAGTGGCTTGACAAGGATGCCGAATGGGTCGAGAAGAAGGTGATCGAGCTTGCGAAAGCAGGCTACACACCATCAATGATTGGACTAGTCATGCGAGACCAGTATGGCGTGCCTCTGGTGAAAGTAGTGACTGGAAAGTCTATCCTGACGATTTTGCGGGAGAACAACTTAGAGCGCCGTGTTCCGGAGGATCTCCGAAACCTCATTGCAAAGGCAGTCACTATCCGCCGACACATGGAGGAACATAGAAAGGACTTTGTGTCCAAACGCGCCCTCCAGCTCATTGAAAGCAAGATTCATCGTCTCTCCAAGTACTATCGGCGAAAAGGCGTGCTTCCGGCAGACTGGAAGTATTCACCAGACCAGGCTGCGGTTCTCCTGAGGTAGTTTTATCACGTGCCCCTCAGGCCCTATAGCTGGCCATGGCTGTTCTACCTGACACCCCCGAGATTGAGAGGCTACGCGAACAGTGCGAAGCAGTGAAGATTCCCACTGAGTCACGACTTCTGATTGTAGTATCATCTCACTCAACGGCAGTCTTTGCGGGTGCAGTATTGGCACGATGTGCTCTCCGAAGTGGCCATCAAGTGCATGTGACCTTCAAGGAACCATTTCTTCGTCCAGAAGAGATAGCTAACACTATCGCCTCGCATGAGGACTACATGCCCATATTTGCCGGCATCACTGGCGTCTGGACCAATGGCGCCCGTGACGATGTTTCCAATGCTGTCTTTATTGGGGGACTACGTTCAGATGAGCACACAGTGGCAATTGGCAGTTCTGACATCCTCGTTCCTGCTGCGTCTGTGTTTGCTGAGAAACACTTCACACTGGAACAGTCAGACCTAGCGACGATTGCTGCGGGGATCAGCGACCTGTCTGGAACCGGACCATCAGGCGTTGAGGCCGCGCTTCTGGAGATGGCTGCAGACGCCGAGATTGTTCGCACACAGAAAGAGTTCCTGCTCTACGGTGCAAACTTCCTTCCAGTGCGCGACTGTCTGCAGTTCAGCATTCGCCCATATCTGCACGGAGTGACGGGGGACAAGGAGTCGTGTGATGAGCTTCTCGAAGAGGCTGACCTCCCCCTCTCTCTCCGCCTGACACCCTTGACCCAGCTGGGTGCCGACGAGAAACAGCGTGTGATGTCCTCTCTCATCCCACGGATTGATGTCAAGACACTGCCGGCAGTCGCCGGTCCCAACTTTGAGTTTCTCACAGAGAGTGAAACTTCTCCCATGAGATGGGCCTCGAATATTCAGGTGCTAGCAGCCACGGCGTGGTCGCGCGGCCGCCCTGGCACGGCTCTAGGGGTCTGGATGGGTGACCGTGCCAGATTACTCAATCTACTCATGGATGACCACATGCGGCACTGTACTGCGGTAGCATCATCCGTTCAAGATGCGTTCCATACTCTCAACGAAACGCCCCCCTATACAGACGGGCCGGTCGCGAGTATGCCGCTTCCCGTTTCAGACACCGGAGTGCTGCCGGAAGTTGGCCGAATTCTCATATCGGGACCACTGACCGATTCGCAGTATCTTATTCTCCGCAATGGGAACTCAATATGTGTGTGCTGGCACGCCGCTAGCTTTGAGCACCTTGAAACGACCATGATTGCACTGTGGGATCGTGGTCTAAGCCCACGGTCGACGTCCCTCTCGTCTCTCGTGCTGGATTCGTGTTCTGATTGGGCCGCCGTGGTGGAGGTGCTAAAGGGCATTCCGGGAGATGAAGCCACTTGATGCGGGCATCAGTTTCACTAGAGTTCAAGTCCGAACAGCTTGCATCACAGGCATTGTTGACCATTGAACCTGACAACACACCACTTCCCGAAGGACTGGAGATTCGCTGTGGCACTGATGCTGCGGTCCTCCACATAGAGATTGAAACATCTCGCAGTGTCGAGAGTCTGATGGCTACCATGGAAGACATTCTCAGTGCGATAGACCTTTATCTACGCGCCACAAGTGTTGTACGCCACCATGACACTTGACGCTACATCTTGTCACAATCTATGCGATACTCTCGGCGTATTTGGCAAGTAACTTTTCGTAGACCTCTTCTGCCTTCGACTGCGCGCTGTCTGCCATCTCTTCGGTGATGAAACCACGCTGAACAGCTCGCTTGAGGAGATGCTGGTCTATTATTCTCACGTCCCCGCTGTTCGGCAGTCCAATGACATCGATCTCGAGGTCCACATACCTTATCCGACTGGGCCCATTACCGTTGCCCGGATAGATCTCTACCCCGGTGTTGATATTCACGTACGTGCCCTTCAACTCCCCCGACCGGGAGTAATAGTCGGTGACCAGCGTCGGTGAGCCTGCGATTGCCTTAGTGACTGCATAGTCCCCCTCGCCCCGTGGCACGTGTACCTTCTCGGGATATTCGTGAGCAAGCTTGAGCTTACGATCTGTATGGCGGAAGAGCCGTCTTATGACAACCATGCTGGGGCCGGCCTCAACCACACGTCCGCGCACTAGGATTATGTTTCTCCCATCGAGTTTGACGTGTTCGATATTGATGGGATCATCGCGTCTTGGCATATCCCGCATGACGACCTTCTCTAGCTTGGCCGTTATGTAATCGCGTTGCTCGGGCCTGTCCTCTATTATCAACTCGGCGAAGTCCACAAGCGGCGAGTAGCCTGCACTCTTGTAGAAATGGTGCTTTCTGACTGTGGGTTCAATTTTGGCCCGGGTCTTATCGAGGGCTTCTTTGACCTCTGCCGGAAACTCTATGTCTGCATTGCTTGTTCCCTCAAACAGAATCTCGGCATGGTCAATGCGTTCGAATCGAGAGTATATCTTCTGGGCTATGTCGAGAAGGTCGTCCACCTCGTCCCTCAGCTCTTCCTCTGTCAGCCCCTCTGCAGCAGTCCTCCAGAGTATTCCCCAATTGTCCGTGTAGGCCCGAATCCTTCGCCCTAGGTCAAGAAGCCTCTTTCTTGTTGCCGCGTTTCTAATCTTTGTGCTGAGCCGAACAACCGGTTCTGGGAGCAGGACGACAGACCGACCGGGTATTGTTATGTTGGTCGAGAGGACAGGTGACTTTCTCCCGTAGTCATGGGCACGGACCTGTACCATCACAGGGTCGCCCTGCTTGAGGTCGCGGTCTGGAAGAAGACCTGACACGCCTCCTAAGTCCACCTTCACGTTACCCGTTCTGTCGTCACGACCCAACACATAACCCTTGTAGATTGAACTCTTCGCCACACGCGGTTTCCGGACGATCACTCCGCCGAGACGTCGTCGTAGCACCTCTGTCAGTCTAGAGAGAATGGACTCATACGCAATAGCCACTATCCCCTGGAGATCGCTCCGATCCCATATATCCACATCAGGAATCCCATTCCGAATCGGCAGTCCAAACCTTCGAGCCACCTCAGGGGTTGGTTGAATCATCTCAAAGTTATTCTGGAGCATTATGTGGGTCAGCGACTGAGAATAGATTCCCCTTATCCTTGCCTTTATCATAGACACACACTGGCCTGCAGTTAGGCGCCATCCCCACCCGTCAGGTGGGGCGACTCATTTGAGTCCGCGAGATTGGTCACTTACGACCTAGTCGCGGATTGGCTCGAGGAGACTGGAAACCTGCCAGATTCGTGTCCGAGCAAAGTTCGGACAGTTTGGATCCTGACTGGGCTCATCCAGTATCGCGATCACGTTCTGGGCCCGCACCGCGGGGGACTCAGACTCATTCTCAAGGACAGCAATGGCCTCATTGGCTGCACGCCGTATATTCCTAGGAACCGATGTGTTCTCAGATATCTCCTTGAGAAGATGTTTAGAATGATCAATACTCCTCTGTGTTTCGGCGTCCATCTGGACTCACCTCAGAATGGTCTTGGCGCACTTAGACGGAGTGCGAACAACGTGGAGTGTCACTTGCCTTTGGCATATAGAGGTTTTGATAGGAATTATGGAAGTCACGTGACCAAGATGCCACAGGCATTGCTCTTATAGGTCAACTGACCTCTATCTGCATTGGTGCACAAGATGGGTGAGGACAACGATGCCTCAATCAAGCGGATGGCTGACCTATTGAGGCGCGGCGCGACCATGCTTGCAGAGTCCTGTCCACAGTGTGGGTCGCCGCTGATGAAAGTCGGCAATGACATCTACTGTGCTACCTGCAACCGTCGGATAGTGTATGCCAAGAGTGACAGCACGCCGGCGCCCGTTGGCACAACCCTGCCGGAGCTCCGCGAAACTCTTCTTGAGAAATTGAGAACTGTGAACGAAACATTACAGCGAGAAACTGACGTAGAGGTTCTCACCAAACTGAGTAATCTTGTGGTCCTTCTACTGCGTGCTCTACGGGAACTGAACAAAGTGTAGGAGAGAGGGGTGGGGGCGTAGACGCCCCCAGTTTCATGAGAGTGTCTTTCACAAGGCCTGTTCGGTTCACAATCTTGGTGCTATGGCGGCTGGCTCGTCGAGAAGACGCTTCTCACCCTTAAGGGCCTTGATGTCTGTGACGTCCTGTGTCACTTCAAGTGTCCCCAAGTACTTGCCATCACGATTTCTCACTGCGAAGTATCGAATGTATATGAGCCGACCCCGGAGGTCTATCCAGAAGTCCGCAACATCTCTACGACCGTTCTTGAAGTCGTCTAGGATTTGATTGACCTTGTCAATGCTCTTTTGCGGATGGCAGTACTGTACCTCCCGACCAATCACCGCCTTTGATCTCACAAAGATACGGTCCTTGGACAGGCTGAAGTATCGTACCCTGTCATCTCTGTCGACAAATGTGATGTCTACTGGAAGTGTGTTTAGAATGGCCTCCAGTACGTCAATTCTGAGTGTGCCGGACTCAAAGCGCACCTCTCCCTCGCTCAGGAGAGCCTCATCTTTCTTCTCAACTGGGGCTGGAATGGCGTCCTCTGGCACGAAGCAGCAGTAACCAACCTCTGCAAAGTCGGCCCTGACAACATCCCACTCCTCCTCTGTGACCACACGCATGGCCGCAGGGAATAGTATGGTGTTCTCCTTGTAGAAGTGGTTTGATAGGAATTCCCTCAATGCTAACGCCATGTTGGCGAGTTTCTTGACATCTACATGTACAACTCCATTCCCCTCCAAAATGGAAGAGAAGAGCTGTTTTTTCACACCTCTGATTTGATCATGCTCCATCCACATGATGGCCGGAGGTTGTGTGATGCCGTGCTTCTCCAGTTGAGGAAAGAGAGCATTCTCCTCTCGAAGATAGTGCTTCTCGGCATCCTTGAATTGGTCGATGAGCTCCTTGATCCTCTTGGCCTCAGCCTCAGTCGGCTCTCGTGCGGCTTCTTTGATGCTCGATGCAATCTTGGACAGTTCCTCGGCCATATCCAGCATGGCACTGTGCTCGTGCATCAGAATGTGGATTGGATGTCCTGGCGGCGCGATGTCGCCCTGTTTCTCAATCGACTCACGGAATACTGCCAGATGCACATCGCAGAGTTTGTGAATCTGCTCCCTTGGCATCCCCTCTTGGATGAGCTCTTCCTCAGCCATGGATATGTCCATGGCCGACGCGTCGCCCAGTACCTCTCTAAACTCGCGCTTGACCTCCTCTGGGTCTTCCCCTGCATGTAGCCTCTCAATGATCTTCTTCAAAGCTGTCTTCTTGTCCTGTGCCATTGTTATATCACACGGAATTAACTATCGTTTAGTAATATAAGTGTAGTAGTTACCGAATGGGAAGCGACTGGGTCGTGACGGTGGCATGATCAATCTCCAATTTGGACACCACCGTTTGCCACCGGAGACCAGTTATTTCAGTCGAAATCAGGAGGCTTCTCGCTGAACCATCGGGGAATCTTCTCCATGGCTGGCTGATATGTATCCAACACATGTCTTGCAAGGATTAGACGCTGAATCTCACTTGTGCCCTCATAGATTTGGTACAGCTTTGCATCCCTGAAGATATTCTCCAATGGGAGCTGGTCGATATAGCCGTAACCTTCATGTATCTGCACAGCCTCGCTTGCGACCCACATGGCCGCATCTGTTGTAGAGGCCTTGGCCACGCTGGCAAGAACAGTTGAGTTGCCAGTCTTGTCGGCCTCCCATGCGGCCTTGAGGTAGAGCAGTCGGGACGCTTCAATCTTCATGTACATCTCCGCGAGTTTGAACTGTATCACCTCAAACTCACGTAGCTTCTTTGTGAAGGCCTTCCGCTTGCTGACATACTCTCTTGCATACTCCATTGCTGAGCGTGCGAGTCCTGTTGCGAACGCAGCGATAGCTGGCCTAGTGAGCGCAAAGGTGGCCATTGCGATTCTAAAACCATCCCCCTCTTCGCCCAGCAGATTCTCTGCTGGCACTCTAACGTTGCGAAACATCACTGCAGATGTTGTTGATGCCCGATGCCCCATCTTCTCCACGGGCCTGCCAGTCTTGAGACCAGGTGTATCAGCATCCACGATGAATGCGCAGAGTCCCTTATGCCTCAGCTTGGGGTCGAGTGTTGCAAAGACCGTAAAGTAGTCGGCAAAGGGAGCGTTTGTGATCCAGAACTTGCTTCCGTTGATGACATAGTAATCCCCGTCCCGTTTCACTCTGGTCTGGATTCCTGCAACATCGCTTCCCATGCCTGGCTCAGAACACGCGAAAGAGGCGAACTTGAGGTCTTCTGTTAACGGTCTGAGATACTTCTCCTTCTGTTCATGCGTTCCCGCTACAAGGATGGGCTCGACGCCGAGGCTATTGACATAGATACTGGTGGTCATCCCTGCACAACCGGCGGCCATCTCTTCAACAACAATGCACTGCTCAAGCACTCCGAGACCGGGGCCGCCGTACTCCTTTGGAATTGATAGGTTCATGAGTCCGAGTTCCCACGCCTTTTCGATGATGGGGCGGGGAAATTC
>CAZSTY010000027.1:0-10049 GCA_964609885.1 uncultured archaeon | reverse complement strand
GCCCGCACGTAGATGAGAGGAGTTTCAATCACCAAAGGAACAGTAAGAAATAACGTGTGTGCGGCACCAGCTGTGAGCAGCGACTGAGGGGTATTGAGCAGAATTGAGATTCGGAATAGTTCCTCTGGAGTTCAAGCCTGCAGCCGAGCGGATCATAGTCGATGGAGTCCCCGATTTCTCTAGATTCAACATAATCGATGCAGTGCGGGACGCAGCGAAGATGCAACACATTCAGGTGATTGAGGTCACCATGGATGTGGAACATGTCATTCCCAATGCTCTGACTCCTGAAGTGATATCTCAGCTCGTTGACCTGAAGGATGAGCTTGGCATCTCCTATACCGCACATCTTCCTCTCTGGTCCCTTGAACTTGCGAGCTTCAACGAGTTTGTGAGGCAGGCCAGTGTTGAGTCGATTGTGAGTTCCATTCGACTGGCAGAACCTCTTGAGCCAGAGGCGTACGTCCTCCATGCAACAGGCGCTCTGGCCGCTGAGTTCTCCCGTCTGGACATGCCTGTCAACATGGTGATGTTGATCTGCAATCTCATGTCTGCCATTGCTGCACGCAGCTTGGAAGACATCATCACGCGGAGTGAGATCAACCCTCGTCTACTTGCGGTGGAAAATGTGGAATTCCCCTTCTCTCTCACACGCGAACTGGTCGACGAATATGACACCAGCATCTGCTTCGACACGGGGCACCTGCTGACTCGCTATTCGGGTGACGAGTCTGTTGTGGAGTTCTATCGCCGGCATCGTGATCGGATTGTGGAGCTGCATCTTCACGACGGGAGCTATGCCGAGAGGGATGGGGCAGTCATACACCGTGACCACATTGCGCTCGGCGAGGGAGAGATGCCGGTCCGTGAGTTCCTGATGGAGCTTGTCAGGGACTCTTTCAATGGCCCGGTCGTGTTTGAACTCACCGCGACTCAAGCGAAGCAGTCGCTGAATCTAATTAAAACACAGGTTCCTGAGGCCATCAGTTAGAGCTCTGTGATGAGTCGTTTCACAAGACATATTGCGGAGAAGTAGTGGTGGGCCCGGCCGGATTTGAACCGGCGACCCCCGCCTTATCAGAGCGGTGCTATGACCAGTCTAAGCCACGGGCCCACGCTGGTCGCCGGCCTCGTTGAGTCTCATTCCTGATAAAAAGGTTGTGACCGCATTGCCGGCTAGTGGCACGCTTCCGTGTCTGGTTTTCTGCTGAGCGCACGGCACACACTCGGATTTGTATCTCTCTGGCTATTTGTCGGAAAGCTTTTAGTCAGGTTCTCTTCGCCCGTAACTCAGAGAAGGGTTTCTCCAAAGGTGACAACCGCAATGTCTGAGTCTATTGGCAACCGTTACGTCGTGATCATCGGGGCCCTGCTGATTCAGGTCTGCCTCGGCAGCATCTACGCATGGAGTATATTCCAGACCGCTCTGCGGGAGGGAGTCTATGCGTGGACTTCCACAGCAACCCAGATGCCCTTTGCTGCAGGCTTAGCCTCCTTCGCTCTCTTCATGATTTTCGCAGGGCGATGGCAAGATCGTGTTGGCCCTCGTAAGGTCGCGACCGTGGGCGGCATCCTGCTTGGCCTTGGCTACCTACTTGCCTATTTGGTGGATGTGTTTGCCGCTGGCGACGAGCTTCTTGGAACCGTATGGCTTGTCATCACGTATGGGATAATTGGCGGTGCAGGAATCGGTTTTGCATACGTCTGCCCCATTGCAGCCTTGGTGAAGTGGTTCCCCGACAAGAAGGGACTCATCACCGGGATTGCTGTGGCAGGGTTCGGAGCAGGTGCTCTAGTCTTTGGCTATGTTGAGGAGTTCCTGCTGGCGGTATTCGGTGCACCTGCCTCAATGACGATTGGAATGCCGTTCGCAGTCTTGGGCATCATTTACCTTGTGGTGGTAGTCCTTGGTGCTCAGACGCTGGTAAACCCGCCCGAGGGATGGCTGCCTCCGGGATTCACTCCACCTGCAACAACTGCTGATGGCAAAGGCATTGACATCATGCCCGGACAGATGATTCGGACGGCGACGTTCTGGCTCCTGTGGTTTATGTTTGTGCTTGCGGCGACAGCCGGTCTCATGACACTTGGCAACGTAAAGAGTGCTGCCATTGCAATTGACCCCAATGCCGCAGCTTGGGCGACGGTAATTGTGGGTGTAATGTCCCTGCTAAATGCAGCGGGCCGCATTGTCTGGGGCACAGTTTCCGACAGGTTGGGTCGGGAGAACACGATGATGCTGATGTTTGGGGTATTGGCAGTATCGATGTTCTCCTTTGCCTTCATGACCACAATCTCCACAACTTGGATTGCAGTCATGATGGTGGCCTCTGTCATAGGCTTCTGTTTTGGCGGCAACTTTGCCCTATTCCCATCAGCGACTGCGGACTTCTTTGGCAACAAGAACGTGGGTAAGAACTACGGCGTCGTCTTCACGGCCTATGGTGTCGCTGGTATCACTGGCGCGCTGGTCGCTGGGCAGATTGTCGACATTACCGGCAGTTACTTCTTTGCCTTTGTCACGACCGGAATCTTGGCTATTGTGGCCGTGGTCCTGACCATTGCCCTGAGATCGGTTCGTAGAACAAACGAGTAGTTGGCATTCCAACTTGGCTGGAGAACACTCTCCAGCCAGCCTCTGTTTTTCGTGTTCGGCCTTTGCCGATTTCAAGCTCTGATATCGCAATTCCTTGGCAAGCTTTATTATGCGGCGATAGAGGAGCCAGCTCAAGTGTATGCTTGGTTCCGGGTGACCAACATTGAGCGATGAAAAGAAGATCACGGTGACTACAACCGAGGAACGCAGGTTCCCGCCTCCAAAGAGCTTCGTCGAGAAGGCCTACATCAAGAGCCACGAAGAACGGATGAAGCTCTGGAAGGAGTCGATTGAGAACCCAGACAAGTTCTGGCTTGAGATTGCAAAGAAATACTGTTACTGGAAGAAGGAGCCCACGAAGGGCTTCGACTGGAAGGATCCCGAGAACGCCCGCTTCACATGGTTCGAAGATGGCATCACGAACATGGCCTACAACTGCCTTGACAAGCACGTTGAGGCTGGCAAGGGTGACCAGATTGCTCTAATCTGGCAGGGCGAGCCTCTTGATGAGTCGAAGACCTACACCTACAAGCAACTCCTGTCCGAGGTCAACAGAGCGGCGAACGTACTCAAGAACTTGGGCGTGAAGAGGGGCGACCGCGTCACGATTTACCTCCCCATGATTCCTGAGCTTGCGATCATAATGCTGGCCTGTGTGAGGATTGGTGCTGTTCACAGCATCGTGTTTGGCGGCTTCAGCTCGGACTCCCTCCGAGACAGGATTCTCGACTGTGAGGGCAAGCTCCTTGTCACAGCCGACGGATACTACCGAAACGGCAAGGTGATCAAGCAGAAGGAGACCGCCGACAGAGCCCTCGATGGAACTCCAGTCGAGAAGGTCCTTGTGGTCAAGAGAATTGGACGCGACGATGTCCCGTGGACAGAGGGTCGTGATGTCTGGTATCACGAGGAATATGCCAAGGTCGACGACAAGTGCGACCCAGAGTGGATGAATGCTGAGGATCCCCTCTTCATCCTGTACACCTCGGGCTCGACTGGCAAGCCGAAGGGTGTGCTTCACACACTCGGTGGCTACATGGTCTATACAACTCACACGTTCCTGTACATCTTTGACTGGCATCCGGGTGATGTCTACTGGTGCACTGCGGACATTGGCTGGATTACGGGTCACTCCTACATCGTGTACGGTCCACTCTCTGCAGGTGCCACCACGATGATGTTTGAGGGTGTACCAACCTATCCTAATGTCGACCGCTTCTGGCTGGAGGTGGAGCGCTGGAAGGTCAACCAGTTCTACACAGCACCGACAGCCATCCGTTCTCTCATGCGCCACGGTGAGGAGCCAGTGAAGAAACACGACCTCTCAAGTCTGAACCTGCTTGGAACCGTGGGTGAGCCAATCAATCCTGAGGCATGGATTTGGTACTATGAGGTCGTTGGTGAGAAGCGTTGTCCAATTGTGGACACGTACTGGCAGACCGAGACCGGCGGTGTGATCATCACGCCCCTGCCCGGTGCAGAGGAGCTCATTCCTGGCAGTGCAACCTTCCCGTACTTTGGCATTGACCCAGTCATCGTCGACGAGTCCGGTCAGCCGGTCGGTGCGAACGAGGGCGGCTATCTCTGCATCCGAAAGCCATGGCCGGGTCTCATGAGAACCGTGTACGGCGACCATGAGAGGTTCGTCAAGACCTACTGGGTCCAGTACAAGGACCCCGAAACCGGCAAGCCGATGTATATGACCGGTGACGGTGCGAGGTTCAATGAGGACGGCTACTACTTCGTGATGGGCAGAATCGACGATGTGCTGAAGGTGTCAGGCCACAGGCTCGGCACAGCTGAGATTGAGAGCGCACTCGTGTCCCATCCGGCAGTCGCCGAGGCTGCGGTTGTTGGCTTCCCGCATGAGATTAAGGGTGAGGACATCTATGCGTTTGTCACTCTGAAGGCTGGTGTCGAGAGGTCTGATGAGCTGAAGCAGGAGCTGAGACAGCACGTCCGAAAGGAGGTCGGTCCTATCGCGACGCCTGCGAAGATTCAATTTGCAGATGCGCTGCCCAAGACCCGCTCCGGAAAGATCATGCGCCGCATTCTCAAGCGCATCGCCGCGGGTCAGGTGGACGACCTCGGTGACACGACAACTCTTGCTGACCCATCAGTTGTCGACAAGCTTGTCGCTGAACGCGAGTAGAACGCACGAGTCGGGGCCAATGGCCCCTTCTCCTCTCTATTTTTCCATTGGCATGATCACAGAGCGTGTGTAATGGCACTTGTCTATCTGGTGTGGTTGAAACTCAGCGAATGACTTATACGACACAGGTGCGAGCGGCCCCGCTGTGAAGAGTAGCGGCCCGGTCTTCACACGTATCTCTGGTTTGAGGAATGTGTAGCTTGACATCTGAAGCTGACAAGACAAGGTTCGTCTTTGTGACCGGAGGTGTTCTCTCCGGAATAGGTAAGGGCGCCACAACCGCGTCAATCGCGAAGCTGTTTCAGTTCCGAGGTTACAGCATCAGAATTGTCAAGATTGATCCCTATCTGAACATCGACCCTGGCACGCTGAATCCCATTGAACATGGCGAGGTGTTTGTGACCGAGGAAACGTGGACCTTTAGACCCATCGAGGACTTTGAGTTCAAGATCTCCGAGATTGATCTGGACTTTGGCACCTACGAACGGTTCACGGACATGGATGTTCATCCATCACAGAACATCACCTCGGGCCAGATCTACGTGTCCGTGATTCTGGGAGAACGCCGCGGTAGTTTCTTGGGTCGGACCGTCCAGATAATCCCTCACGTCACCGACCAGATCAAGCGGCGACTCTGGGAGAACGTGCGGAAGGAGCCGGTGCCTGACATCTTATTGGTGGAGATTGGTGGCACAGTAGGTGACATCGAGGCCATGCCTTTTCTGGAGGCTGTGAGACAGCTGGCCCGAGAGGTCGGACGCCATAGAGTTGCCTTCGTACATGTCACTCTCGTTCCATACATGAAGTCAGTGGGCGAGTTCAAGACGAAACCCACACAGCACAGCGTGAGGACATTACAGGGACTTGGTCTGCAGCCAGATGTGATAGTCTGTCGTGCGGAGAGAGAACTGAGTGAAGCTGCAAAGGCCAAGATCGCCCTATTCTGTAACGTGCCCGAAGACCGTGTAATCTCCAATCCCGACATCAGCGTCATATACAGACTTCCCCTCTCGTTTGAAGAGCAGGGTCTGGGTGAAACTCTCATCAAGCACTTCGGCCTCGAGCCCAGAACTCCAAGTCTTGACGATTGGCGCCAAATGGTGCAGAAGTTCGAATCCGCGTCTGAGGTCGTCACAATCGCCATGCCTGGCAAGTACACGATGCTGACCGACTCCTACAAGAGCATAAACGAGGCTCTCGCTCATGCAGCGGCTGAGTGCAAGGCACGAGTCGAGATTCGCTGGATTGAAACAGAAACGCACCGCGACGAGAAATGTCTGGCCGAAGACCTCCGTGATGTTGACGGCGTTCTTCTTACACCGGGTTTTGGTGCGAGGGGGGTGGGGGGTATGATCAGCGCGGCCGCAGTGGCGTGTGAACAGAAGATTCCGTTTCTGGGAATATGCTACGGCGCCCAGCTGGGTGTGGTTGCCTTTGCCCGGAAAGTGATGGGTTGGGAAGGTGCTCACACTACTGAAGTCGACCCGGACAGTCTGTATCCCGTTGTAGATTTACTGGATGAACAGCGCCAGACCAAGAACAAGGGGGGCACCATGCGTCTTGGTGGTCATCATGTTCGGATACTCCCCGGCACACATCTCCACAGGCTCTATGGCGAAACCGATGTATGGGAACGTTTCAGACACAGGTACCACTTGATTGAACGGTACATCAAGAAGATGAGAGAACGTGGCCTTGAGGTTTCGGCTGTGGATGAGAGTGGCAGAATAATCAATGCGGTTGAATTGAAGGATCATCCATTCTGGATTGGTGTCCAGTTTCATCCTGAGTTCAAGTCGCGGCCGATGCGCCCACACCCCCTCTACTTGGGACTAATAAGGGCCGCTCTCGAATACAAGAGGGGGAAACCCCGTGAGTCGTGACCTTGATCGGATGCTATCGCGCCTTGTAGAAGAGATTGAGCGAATGGAGGGCACGAGGTGGCGTTTTGGAGAGGTGATGAAGCATCTCAAGAGCAGGATTGACCTGGGGCGTTTTCCCTCAGTCACCTCAAGCACAGCGGGCTCAGAGTTCGTCAAGCAGGTTGAACCGGTGAGCCTAGATGGTCTCAAGATTGCCGGGGTTGATGGTGGTCTTGCGAGAAGACGATTCAGGTCAATGGATCTGCTACTAACACGTGGCGTTGCTGTGATATTCCGTTTCGGTCCCGAGGAGGGGCCCGAGGTTGAGTTCTACCCCGACCCATTTCCCGAGCCTGAGGCAAAGCTCCTCCACACAGCTCTCTCCGGGCCGGATGTGGACCAACTGGCCTCTCTTGAGAGACTTGCAGCGGAACTAAGAGTCACGCTGTCCGTGCTGAGAGAGTTTCACACGGACTTGATTCTCGTTGATGGTAGCCTCTTCTATCATCCCCGTGACCGCCCACCAAGTACCTCTGCTGCTTGGGAACTGTTCCAAGAGATCACTGCCTTGTACAGGCAGCTCTATCACACGGCACAGAAGAAGAGGACAATACTCGTTGGAGTTGTCAAGGACAGCAGGTCGACTCGTGTGGTTAACATCCTCGGCGATATTCTCCCACACGTCCTGAGGGACCCCGCGGCCTTTGAAATGATGCAGGGCGTGGACTACCGCTGGCTCCTTCGTGTTTCCCGCGATTGTGACATTCTTGACACATTCTTGGAGGAGGGTGAGCGCACGTTCGCTTTCAGATACTCGACAGAGATAGTCCAGAACTCTAACTCGCCCGATGACCTACTTCGCTGGGCCTCCTCTATCTGGGTGACATACGTGAAGACTGCCCGGGAAGATGAGCCTCTGAGGATTGAGGTGCTCGCAGAGGACGACCCGCAGAGCATTCAGGTGTTGGACAAGGCGCTGTCTGCGGTACTACCATTGTCCTCGCATCATCCAGAGTACGGTATTCCGGCACCTATCCTTGAGGCTGACGCACGCGCAAGAATCACGAACAATGAAACGCAGCTCATAGTCAACAGGCTCATGGCGCTCTCTGGTCTGACATATGTTTCGCTTGAGAAGAGGCGCTCTCGTAACCCCTTTGGAGGAAACTGAAATGGTGACAGAACACATCCAGCCTACCAGACTGGGCACAGTCGTCTGTGATGAAACAACCCCAAACGTGATGGAGTTCAGTTTTGTGGTGGAGGGCGGACCGAGCGAAAACGTAGCACGAAGAGGCCAATTCGTCGGGGTTTCCACTGAATCGGGTCTTGTGATTGCCCGTGTTCAAGATCTCATCAGAGTGAACAGATACTATCAGCATGCGGAGGCGGTACGTGAGTACCAGTCCCGTGGTGAGCCTCTTCGTTCAATTTTTCCCACCGACCGCTGGCAGTACACCGTCGCATATGCACGGGTGGTGGGTCTGTGGGTGGACGGACGTACGTTACGTCCGTATTTCGCAGTGTCACCGGGTGCAGTCGTTCGTGCCGTTGACGAAGATACGCTTGCGGGTTTTCTTCGGCTTGACCTACAGAACGGTCTGTATCTGGGCACGCTAGGTCATCATAATCTGAAGTTCAAGCCAAGCATAGAGCGTCTGTTGTCCAAACATCTTGCAATACTCGCCATGAGCGGCGCAGGCAAGTCCTATTTTGTTTCAGTACTCCTGGAAGAGCTCCTCTCACGTACGAAAGAACAGGGTCGCATCGGAATAGTTCTTGTGGACGTTCATGGAGAATACAGCTATCTTGAGAGGGTTTCGGGAAAGGACCTCGGCCTGTCGGAAGAGGACGTTGAGGTGGAGCGGATCCGAGCTCCACACTTTCAGATTCCGGTACAGTCCCTCTCTGCTGAAACGCTGGGCACTTTTGCAGTCGATATGAGTCCCGTTCAGGTACGGGATCTCCGCAGAGTGATTGTGAGCATGCGAAGACAACATCGCGAGGGCTACTCTCTTGAGGACCTAGTGGAGCACGTGAAAGGCGATGAGAGTATCAGCAAGAACACACGGGACGCACTGATTGGATGGCTCGTAGGTCTTCACGAAACTGGTCTCTTCGGTCGGGAGGCGTCTCCCGAGATGAAGAACATTGTGCGCCCTGGCAAACTCTCGATTATCGACCTCAGCGACTTCATATCCCTGAAAAAGAAGCAGATTGTGGTTTCCTATTTGGCCCGTGAGCTGTTGCATCTGCGCCGCCAAGCAAAGATTCCACCATTTCTCTTGGTCTTGGAGGAGGCACATCAGTTCTGCCCAGAGAGCAGGCAGGAACTGGCATTGCCCAAGCCACAGATCGAAACAATAGCACGGGAGGGACGAAAGTTCTATGCTCTCTTGTGCTTGGTGTCGCAGCGACCAGTGCGTCTCTCCACCACCGTACTGAGCCAGTGCAGCAACCAAGCAATACTGAGGACGACCAATCCGTACGACCTTGAGCACATTGGGCGGAGCAGTGAGGGCATTGACCGAGCTGCTCTCGACACAATAACAACCCTAGAGGTGGGCGAGGCCCTGTTTGTCGGTGAGGTGGTATCGGTCCCCACCTTTGTCAAGATTAGACGGCGGCGTCTTGAGCCTGTGGGCGTTGCAGCTGGGCTTCTTGACGCACTGAAGCGCGCGGACAAATAGCTCTCGCAACAAGAGTCAAAAGCCAATAGGCATAGGGCTTGCTTGGACCTGGGGCATCGGAGGCAACAGCATGACTGCTCGACGACGCAATGACGAGATAAAGAAGCTGATCGATCACATTCAAGCTACTCTTGTCGAGCTGTTCGACCAGATGCGTGAGTTGCGACGCCTTCTAGATGTGCCCATGCCAGAAGAAACAACAGTTCCGGAGTCTTCTCCCCCGGCAGAAGAACCCCCCTCCGGACCGCTCTTCTCGGGTGTTGAAGCAAAGGGTCTGCGGACCGAGCCGGTTGGCGCCGACCGTGACAGGTCGGTAAGCGAGCCCCCATCTCACGGAACCGAAGAGTCCTCACCGCGCCCCGTTAAAGCGAGTACGCCCCCTGCATCTGCTGACGAAACACCTGCGCTGTCGCGTGTTGATGCCGCATCGATAAGGGCAACAATCTCGCGAGTACTTGATCCATTCGCCCACGAGGTTGCATCTGGTGGTACTCCTGCCGCTGTGCTGGCCGAACACCTTGAGGAGGCTAAGAACTACCTAATCACACCTGATAGACCGAACGAACGAGTGGCTCGAGATATGGACATAGTGTTGCGCTTCCTTCGAGCCCGTGGCGAACGGGGCATCCGCCCCGAGGAACGGGATAACATCTTAAAGAGAATAGAGAGATGGAAGGCGCACCTTGCTGTGAGCGCCGCCCCATCGGGATGAATGTTACCGGCAGCCGTTCGGCCAATGTGTCATTCTA
>CAZSTY010000026.1:0-10106 GCA_964609885.1 uncultured archaeon | reverse complement strand
TGGGAGTGTCTGTGCTGGAAGCCCAAGCTGTGGCAGGGTCAGTTATCGTCGACTCTGAGGGGCACCCACGCTACAACGAGATGTTCCTCCAAGCCATCAGAGCGGGGATGACTCCCCATATGAATGTGGCTTTTGAAGTGGGGGTTGACAAGGCAAGACCGTTCCTCCGATTCTTTGTATCCGTCATGGGAAACTCATACGATGACGTTGTGCAGTCACTTGCACGAGAGGCTGCCAGAATTGAGGCAATTCTCATGGCATCTTTGCCAGCTGTCGATCTTAGGCAGCTGAGAGACTGTGACCTGGAACAGGCTGTCACCACTGTTCTCGGAGAAAGATCGATAAGTCCTCGAGGCGAAACGGGGAGCGGTAAGAGCCCCAGAAGATCTATGCTGATAATTGAGGGACTGCCTCGGACTGCCCCAACACAGAAGTCAACTCAGATTGGAACGTTCATGCTGACATTACTCCAACGCGGCTTCTCCGGCAATCTCACATGCGTCTTTTCGCCATCGGTACCTAGGAGAAGGGGTTGGCGACTCGAGCGCGAGTGGAAAGGTATTCGCATGCGCGAAAAGCAAAGAGAGGATTCGCTGGCGGATCATTCTGCCAAGGCAAGGCTTCTTGAGGAGTATCGTGCAGTTCAGGACAAGAACGCATGGTTCGAAACGTCTGTTCGCTACATTGTGATGGGGCAGCCTCCTGACGCTGCATTGTTGGAGTGTATGAAAGGTATAATACACTCTCTATGGGGAGGGGATTCCTCGTTCAAGGTTAAAATACGCCAGATTAGCGACTCAGACAGACTTCGCATTGTCGCTAGGAGGCATCTGCACTCACAGAAGCTGCATGTGACACATCTTTCGGCAATAGTCCATACTCCTATGGAACTCTTACCTGAGATATCGGCAGAAGTCAGTCCTGAGATGCCCATTCCACCGAAATCAGAAACGGACAATGAACTCTTTATCGGGTGGACCGTCTACCGAGGCCGACCACTAAATCCCGTTGGCCTGCGACCTGAGTGGTTGCGAGAACACATGGCGGTGCTCGGAGCGACAGGAACCGGCAAGACCAGCCTTGTCAAACAGCTAATTGCACAGCTCAGTTTCAAGACAGATGTACCATGGTGGATATTTGATGTCAAGGGTTCAGAATACTCGGAGCTCGCTGGAATAGAGGGAACGGTCATTTTCAAACCGCCAGAGGATAAACGGTTTGTGATGTCAATCGTAGACAGGAAAGGGAACAGTAAGACACAGGCTCATGCTACGTTTGCGATTCTACGTGAACTTCTCCACACTCGCGATGCTTCAGCCGATCTATCTCCTGCGATGGAAAGACTACTTCGTGAGGCGCTGGAGGAGATGATTGGGGACCCTAACAGTGATGGATCAGCTAATGCACTCATTCGTGCTGTAAAGAGGATATCACAAGGAGACAAGAGTCTTACGCTCACACGAGACGCTCTTCTTAACAGACTTGAGATACTCACGCGTGAGCCGTTGGGGACTATTTTGTCAGGGGGGCCAAGGGCCATCTCATTCAAAGATCTTCTCAATCGCAGGGTGATACTTGATCTCAGTCAAGTGTCACGTCAGGGGGGCATGGATGCCGCAAGGATACTCTATAACTTGGTGGTCAAGAGAATTTTCGACGAGGCTATGCGAAGGGGCATTACTGAGGGACTACATCACGTGGTGGTCCTAGAAGAGGCCAGTAACCTTGTCCCGGAGAGCTACTCGAGAGCCAGCGCTGCGGATGTGACAACGGGTGAGTCCATGGTCATGTTGCAGAGGGCCACGGGGCAGGGTGTAATTGTCATTTCTACTCGTCCGAACATCTCATCCAACATCCTTGCCAACACTGGCACAAAGGTCGTGTTCAGACTGCCATACGACAGCGCTGTTGGAGGCCGATTTCTATCACTGAATCCAGACCAAGAGAGATACCTCCGAACCCTCAGGACAGCAAGAGCTCTCATGTCTACGCCAGTTTCAAGCACTTTTGAAGTAGTCACAGCACCGTTCCGAGGTGTCCAGTCAACTGCTGGTCACATGAGGGACATGGTGGTTTCAATAGGTGATACGGATGACGGGAGAGGATCAAAACACAAGGTAATTGACTCATCAGACACTATGACCATTCTTTGTGAGCGCGAGAGAACAGACGTGCACGTACGTCGGCCTAAGCAGGAGAGCACAGCCGTAGCAGGTCTTGACATCTCTGCATCTGCCTTAGAGCCCGAACTGACTGACTCGGCAACACGGTGTGAGTGCTCGACTCCGGTCGGAGGCTCGGTCGATGTTGTTGAATACCCGAGAAACCTAGACCATCTACCGCAACTCGCGACATCTTCGACCAAGGAGGTATATGTGGACAGGAAGACAAGAGTCGCGAAACAGTTGGTTGAAAAACTAACGCGCGTGGGGTTCCTGACAGAAACCCAGATTGAAGATACATTGCGCAGCCTAGACCCTGATCTTTGCCAAGCAGAAGTGACCGAGCTGCTCCAAGAGCTTGTTTCGTTAGGCACTATAGAGAGGGAGGCAGTTGGCTTCTTCGAAGGCGCGGAATCAGAACAAACCACGAAGCGGGATGACACAATACAACATGGCAAGCGTCGGGAGGGGTTCGTGTATACTTTACCCGGACATGGCGGGGAGGGGGTCAAACAAATCATCATGCGTTTCATCATTGAGGGTTTCGAACGAGCAGGACTGAACAAGAGTGAGTATCGACTTGAAGGGTCTGAAATCCATCTTAGAAACATAGTCATTGTTGTGATACCTGAAACAATAAGGGCGTCTGAACTCGCAGCCACGGCGAGCCGCATACTATGCACCTATGAACGACTTCCGCCCACCGTATCAAGGCTTGTGGTGGTTGTTAGAGGAAGCATAGCAGCTGCCAAACTGAGAGAGCATATGACGCAGAACGACAGGTTACGTGGCGTGGCAGTCGTACCTGCGTTTCCTGCCACCATTGAGAGGTTAATTTCAGAGATAGTGCATGGCCGTATCATGTGTACAGGTGACTTCGAAGCGGAAACATCTTCGATCAAACAAGTCGGGTCCACATCCAGCTCTGGACCTACTGGCCCTCAGATTCGAGTCTGGATTGATTTGATTGAGAAATATGTTCAGATAAACAACGGAAGAGCTCGTTGGGAGGATGTCCTTCAGTTTGTTGAAACAACCGCTCTCCAATCACAAGGCCATCATGTGCCGCGCATGGACCTTGATGAGGGTAAGAGAGCTTTGTCCGAATTGTTACTGGACGAGCGACTTCATGCGATTAGGGTGAATGATAAAGCTGGATTCGTTGATCTTGACGCAGGCTTGTGGGTATTGACACCTACTGAATTCGAGGCGGCACGTAGTAGGACGCTTGATGCATTGGAATATGAGCTGCGCTCCCGTGGTTTCAATACCGAGAGGCATCATGAGGCCTTTGACTTGTGTGCGGGAGCTGTTACGTATCTAGTATTTCCGAGTAGGAAACGAGTCGAGTCAATGAAGAAGTTGGATGGTCAAGATATTTGTCCCGTATGTCACTCACGAGAGCTAGTGTGTATTCTGCCCGCTATAGAGTATGCAGAAGATATCGATGACACACCGACCAACGTCCACATTATGACTCTTGACTCGGGCGTTTCGCGATTCGTCATGTAGATTCGTTTCAATTACGCAGGTTCATCTTAGAGCTGGATGTACAGGAAACTACAAGATACGCGTACAGAGTTCACTGCGTCCCTTGAGGAGGTTGCGAAGACGCCCAGGAACAGTCAGATTGAAAATGATCACCTCAACACCTTCACGTGCGGCAGTTAGCAGATCGGTGAGTTTCTTCGCCATTCCACCGGTGACATCAGTATCTCTAGATGGCCCCACCTTACCAAGGGCCGCACTGGCATCATGGCTGTCAATCACCGGCATCAGCTCCGCGTAAGGATTCTTATGCGGATCATCATGGAACACCCCATCGACGTTGGTGCCAACGAGAACCCGTTCTGCACCAAACCTCAGGGCCATCCATGCGGCTAGAGTATCCCCACTCAGTATCGTCGCACCACTCTTCCGGTCGAAACAGACATCACCATGAGTGATTACCGTCAGGTTGGCACGAAGACTTCTCTCCAAAGGCTCGTGGTAGTATGATACAATCTCCCCACCATCAAGCGAAATCCATGTAAAAGGGGGAAACACAACCGGTTTCAAATCCGCCTTGAAGAGGGCTGATTGTACGTCAAATGCCAACTTTGACATGTTGCGACGAATCTCAGGAACGCCTTTCATTTTCTGATCCGGAGAGGAACCTGGTGTCTGATAACCGTATTGAGCTGCTGCCTGATGACCATATGCTCCGCCACCATGAATTACAATCAGTGGCCCATGATGTGACCGTAGTTCTTGCGCGATACGTAGCAATGATTGTTGGTCCGTGGCTGGCGGGGAGCGGTTCTTGTGGGTTATTACTGATCCACCAAGTTTCACAACTACAAGGTCGTCCATTTCTTAGACACACTCTCGGTCCAAACCACCCAAGAGGTGCAGAGGCCTGCACTTTCTTGGTTGAGGTCTTGGGACGGTCTAGCATTGAAACATAAAAGACGTGCCGGTTGATGGTTACGATTAGTTCACTTGCACTTGTTATTGCACCGCAAGACAAGCTTTTTATCCAATTCAAGTGCAGAACCGGAGAGACACCCGACAGGGAGTTTGATAGACCCATGACTCAAAAAGCAAGAATTCGGTTGTCCAGTACAAATACAGAGCACCTTGATAGCGTCTGCAATCAGATTAAGCGAATAACAAGGAAGACTGGCGTCCGAATGGCTGGGCCTATTCCCCTCCCAACACGAAGAATGGTTGTGCCGACTCGGAAGACTCCCTGTGGCCAAGGTTCGGAATCGTGGGACAAATGGGAGATGAGAATACACAAGAGACTCATTGACATTGATGCCGATGAAAGAGCCATGCGGCAAATAATGAGGGTTCGTATTCCAGACTCTGTCTATATCGAAATCGAGCTTACTGGGTGACCAATTCCCGTTACGCAGCATTTTCTTGGCAGTATTACGGTGTTACAAGCACAAACTCCTTTTGTGTCCGCTACGGAACATCACTGGTCTGAGGCGGACATCTATGTGCGGGATAATAGGTGTAATACAGTCAAAGGGTGCTGTGGCACCCTTCTTGCACCAAGCGCTCAAGCGTCTTGAATACCGAGGCTATGATTCCGTCGGGGTAACAACAATTGCCGAGGGAAAGCTCCATACAAAGAAGGACAAAGGGAAGATAGAGGAGGTTCATAGAAAACTCAACCTTGATGATCTGCCGGGAACTGTGGGAATTGGCCATACTAGGTGGGCCACTCACGGGATGCCATCGATGTACAATGCACACCCACACTTTGACTGCTCGCACACTATCGCAGTTGTGCACAATGGGGTAGTTGATAATTTTCTAGAACTCAAGGAAGAGCTTCAGTCGAGAGGCCACAAGTTCAAGTCAGAAACCGACACAGAGGTAATCCCCCATCTCATAGAAGAGTTCATGGACAGGGGTCTTAGCCTCCCTGATGCAGTCCGCGAGGTTACAAGGAGAATTAGGGGAACGTATGCGATTGTAGCGATGACGGCAAGAAGCCCAGATAAGATAGTGTGCACAAGGGATGGAAATCCCCTTGTGATTGGGCGCCGTGAGGGGGCCTCTTACGTTTCATCCGATATTCCCGCGTTCTTGCCGATGACTAACAACATGATACTTCTCCTCGATGGGGAGATAGCAATACTCACAGCGGATGATGTCGAGATTCGAAAGTTGTCGGACGGTTCCATTGTTACCAGAGAGGCAATCACAATTAGCTGGACCGCAGATCAAGCCCAAAAGGGCGGTTACCCACACTTCATGTTGAAAGAGATACATGAGCAACCTGAGGCGATTCGCAATACGCTTCGCATAAGAAAGGACGTCTTTGATAGCGCAGCCAAGATTATTGCCTCATCGCGCCGGGTGTTTATGACCGCAATGGGGACATCAGGGCATGCTGCTCTCGCGGGTAGACACATGTTCGCCTCCTTTGCGGGCATACTGCCAAGCTTTGAGCTCGCCAGCGACTTCCCTGATACCGTCTATGACACGCTGACTACCGATGACTGTGTGATTGCGATCACACAGTCCGGAGAAACGAGTGACACAATATTCGCAGTGAAACATGCGAAACGTCTTGGAGCCAAGGTGATTGCCATTACCAACGTTGTGGGCAGTTCTGTCACACGATTCGCAGATCGCATAATCATCACGCAGGCGGGACCTGAGATTGGAGTCGCTGCGACCAAGACTTTCATGGTCCAATTGACAGCGTTAGCCCTCCTTGCACTTGCAACCGGAATGCTTACCCAATACCGAAGCCGCGAATTCATCGAGGCCAAGTATGCGTCATTGAATACACTCCCAAACATAGTGTCTGAAACGATTGTACGAAACGAGGAGGTCGCTCGGCAAGCCGCTGAGAAGTACTACAATCGGGCGAGCTTTCTCTTTCTCGGCCGTGGAATTTCAATAGCAACAGCTCTTGAGGGTGCCCTGAAATTGAAAGAGATATCATATAACCACGCAGAGGGGTATTCAGCAGGAGAATCAAAACACGGTCCTATAGCGTTAGTTGAGGACGGGTTCCCAGTCGTATTCGTGGCGCCAAATGATGCTACGCGAGATAGGCTCATTGGAAATATCATGGAAATGAAGGCAAGGGGAGCATCAATACTTGCAGTGATTGAGAGAGGAGACGGGGATTTGAAGCATCTAGCCGATGATGTGTTTGAGATACCCGAGGGCGTGGAACCAGAATTCTCAACTATGGCTTTCGTTGTGCCGCTTCAAATCCTAGGTTACTATATGGCCACCCGCCGGGGCCACGACCCGGACAAGCCTCGCAACTTAGCGAAATCGGTCACCGTCCTATAACCACGAACGATGATGGTTCAACTCCTTCAATAGGAGCTTAAATCACGTCACTCGATATGTGGCAATAGTGATGACAGATGAATTACGGCACACTGCTCAGTGCACTCTCGAATTTCGTGCTGATGATTGCCGACTACCTGTCAGAGATATGGGAATTCCTGATCTTCATAGGAAGAATAGCAGGAGTGATCGTCATTCTCGTCGGGGCCATCATGTGGCTCACGCAGATCAATGTTTCAAAAGGAAAGGGAATGATATTGAGCGGGATAATCCTATCGATAGTCGTCCAATACTTCGTGATGTATCCTCCTACATTCATCGGATAATTCCTGTTCTTGTAGTCAACACCGCTTCGCTCCACCGCCCCAGTCAGGTCATGCTACAAATCTCTTCGAGAGCCTCGAGAAAACGGTCTATATCCTCAGATGTGTTGTATACGTGAATTGATGCCTGCACTATACCTTCGCCTGAGAGAGATGACACAAGCGGATGTGCGCAAAGTAGACCGCTTCTAACGGCGATTCCTAGTTGGTCCATGAACATCGCCACATCATGGCAATTCAATGGTTCTGTTACGCCCACATTAAACCCGAATGTCGTTCTGTGGGGGTGAACTGGACCATAGACAAGGACTGTGCTCAGCTCCTTCAAGCCAGCAGACAGTTGAGAAGACAGACTTTGGAGGTGTGACTTTATCCTTTTGGGGCCCAGTGTCACAATATAATCGACTGCTTCTGCGAGGCCCGCGATACCTGGAACATTCATGAGACCGGGCTCGAACTTGTCAGGGTAGAGGGCAGGTTCAAAAGAGGTGAGCGTGACTGCAGTAACGGTGGAACCACCGAGTATGCCTGGAACATGCTCTTTTGCAACATCTTTGTCTACCCACTGAATGACTATGCCCGGTGGTGCAAGAAAAGCGTTGTTCGCAGACACGATGGTTACATCCGCGCCCACGCTCATGACATCGAATTCGAAAAGGCCGAGATAGCGAGTTGCGTCTGAGAGCACAATCGCCTCATGCTCATGTGCTATCTTGGAGACCTCCTGCACATCATTGTGTGTGCCAATGCCAACAGGAGAGCATCCCACGGCGACCAAGCCAGTCCGATTGTCAATGAGAGCAGCAGCTTGATTCAGATCGAGACAATAATCCGGACCAATGGGAATCGTTCTGACACGTAGACCAAGAACTTGAGCGGCTCGTAAAAGGGGTACCATCGTGTCATGATCTTCAGTTTCTGCCATCACAATTGTATCACGATGTCCTTGGTTCCAAGACATTCCATATACTAAGGAGGAAACTGTTTCAGCCACCGTATTATGGAAGGATACCATCGATGGCTCCGTGGATGTTAGCTTAGCGACTCTCTTTCGGGTCAATTCGACCAATTCGGCGCCTCTTGTTGCCAAGGAGTATGCTCCACGCCGGGACGAAACAGCCACTTCATTGAGGAAACGAGCCATTGCGTCAACGACTCGAGTTGGGACCAGTGCGGTGCTTGCAGCGTCGAGATAGACGAGATTGGGTTGGGTCCTCAGAATGTTAAAATCCCCACGGATATCGAGTATATCGGGTGAGCCCATGGTATCGTTGGCACGGGACCTGCCTTTAATGTGATTCGTTTCGAGAAGACCGTGTTGTGAACCACTATGGATGTATTCGAGGGACAGTTTATAGTTACCCCAGATAACCTGATCTTTGAGGTAAAAGGAGTTGTGCATCCGCCCGATCGAGTCACAGCTTATTTGAGATACGTTCCAGACCCAAGGGGAGATAGGCGGACGGAACGGGGCCAGAGATTCAGAAAGATCTATGACCTTGACATGCGCGGGAAGTACTTGTACGAGAACGCGCCTCAATACCTTCACTATGACCCCGTTGTCGGAAGAATCATGCAAAGTGTACCTGTGGACGATGTTGTACGTGTTTTGGATCCCGTAGAAAGGCTGACTGTTCTAAGAGAGAATTGGTCAGCGCTGGGCGGAGTAAAGAAGGTTGCAGTTGACCTTGCAAATAGAATTGTAGAAGTCGCAGGGATTTCGTGGCGTGACTTGGGAGTAACTGGTTCGATACTTGCGAATCTTGAAAGCTCCACATCGGACATAGATCTTGTCGTGTACGGAGAGCTGCCCGCTCGTAGGGTGTATCAGGCTTTGAGGAAGGATTGGAATCAAGTTGGAGTAGTACGCTACGAGAATGATCGATTGAGGGCACATGTTCGTTTCAGGTGGGGGGCTCTCAACAGGGACGCTCAATCCATTATGGAAACGATTGAAGCACGTAAGGTGCTCCAAGGGCTCTTCCACGGTTATGAGTTCTTCATAAGAGCAGTGAAACGATTGTCTGAGGTCAACATTAGATATGGAGATTGTGTATATCGCCAAGTAGGACGGGTGGCACTGCTTGGCACTATTGTAGACGATGGGAATTCCATTTTCACACCATGCGAATATCTCTTGAAACCTCATTATCTCCACTCAGGGGAGAACTCGTACTTTCAATCAACGATAGAGATGGAGAATATTGAGAAAAGAGATGTGAGTGATCTGGTCAAGCTGGCCGAAGGAGATCATCATATAGAGGATGGTTCTCCGGATGGTGTTAAGCTCATCAGCTACAGAGGTAGATTCTGCGAGCAAGTCGTGAAGGGGGATATTGTTACTGCTATCGGTCAACTGGAAGTGGTAGGTACAGAGAAACCATCTAGGACATACTTGCAGATAGTTCTGGGCAATCACCCAGCAGACATCCTCCTCCCGCTTCCGTGACCGCTAATCATACAAACCAACGCATCAACACCATTCACGCAGGGGCCAAGTGAATGGCGCCAATTCTGTGAATGGCGGCATGAATATTGACAGCATAACGTCAGAACCACAGGAAGAGAATACGATATGTTTCACATTGGTTGTGAATGGCGCCACCCCCTCGTTTCCAGTGGAACGGGGTGATAAGCGCAGGTATTGCTGACAGAACTATTCACAGCCATTTGGCCACTGTGAAAATGTTACTTGTTGGAGTTATGTCCGCGTTAGGCAGATATCAATCCAATAGGCGTTATATTGCACTAAACGGTATTATGGGGCGTGTTATGCCTCCTTGCTCTGTGCATCCATGGGGAGGAGTGCCTA
>CAZSTY010000025.1:0-10437 GCA_964609885.1 uncultured archaeon | reverse complement strand
GACATGCCCGTGCTTTACACCTACGGGGGTGTCACCCTCTATGCCACGTCGTTCCAGACGACTTCGGCTTAGGCACGTCGGCAATTGTCCGGGCCCTAAACACCACATCTCCCTACACTCTTCGCGCAGGGATTCGGTTTGGCCTGTTCCCCTTTCGCTCGCTGTTACTCAGGGAATCACTGTTGTTTTCTTTTCCTGGGCCTACTAAGATGCTTCAGTTCGGCCCGTTCCCAATCCGGGAGCGACCCCGGATCCATGAGGGGTATTAGCCCTCATGAGGAAGTCCCATTCGGGAATCCACGGATCAACGACTTCATGCGTCTACCCGTGGCATATCGCTGCTCGTCACGCCCTTCATCGGCTAGCCAACCCGGTCATCCACCAGCAGCCGTACAGCGAATCGCAGATCTACTCATGTGACCGGCACAGTATTACCTGTTGTGTGGCGCGATGCCACGTAACATGGCTGAGCATGTTACCAAGGACTGTCTGTGTATGTGCTAGTCATACTATTCTCTACACGGTCCAATCTTCATCCTCTGCAGTCTCGGCACACGACTCTTGGTGCACAGCACCGCCTTGAGGCGTGTCCCTCAGACCGTCCCCCATCGGGAATGACTCCGTGCTGCCGAGCAATCAACTCCCACAGGTGCCCATCTCCTGCGTGTTGACGCTCTGTCTGGTCCCGATGAGTCCCCACGGGGCAAGTGTGGGGAGCCTCCACCCGGAGGTCTTGTGGACGAGGCGCAACCCTTATTGTAGTGGGTGCGCGCCCCGGCTGCCAACTGGGCGCCGGTTTTAAAGATTACTATCCGTCGAGGTTTGCCAGATCGGCTCCACAGCGACCTCCTGAAGCCGCTGAATAACACCGTCTCTACTCGACGAATGCAACATAACTGCCCGGAGTTTGAAGATAAAGCTTACGCAAGAGCCGCCTCCGAACGACAGACCGGTAGTGCTGCGGAAGGCGCCAATCACAGGTCACTCGTCGGTGCCGACATGATCGTTCTCCAGTCCAAGGACAGCCCGTTGAATCGTCATGAGTTGGCGGATTCCTCTTTCGGCCAACGACAGCATCTCGCTCAGCTGTTCTCTGGTGAAAGTACCGCCCTCACCGGTCCCCTGAACCTCAACAAAGGAGTCATCCAGCATCACTATGTTCATATCGACATCAGCGACCGAGTCCTCCTCATAGCAGAGGTCGAGGAGCACCGACCCCTCCACGATTCCCACGCTCACAGCGGCGACCATTCCCTTCACTGGCATCTTGTAGAGCCTCTCATCCTCAACAAGATGACTGAGAGCATCATACAGTGCCACATAGCCTCCTGTGATTGATGCCGTCCGCGTGCCCCCATCAGCCTGAATCACATCGCAGTCTATCCTGATTGTGTAGCCGTCCATCACACTAAGGTCAACAGCGGCCCGCAGAGAACGCCCGATCAGTCGTTGAATCTCGTAGGTGCGTCCGCTGACACGGTAGCGGCTATTCCTCTCTGATGTGGCAGCAGGAAGCATCCCGTACTCAGCGGTGACCCATCCTTGGCCCTCGCCATTCAACCACCCCGGAACGCCCTCCTCGACTGTGGCAGTACAGATCACCTGCGTGTCACCAGTCTTGATCAGGACCGAACCGGCAGGGTGCTTTAGAAACCCACGAATTATCTCGACAGGTCTGAGCTCATCATTGGACCGGCCATCTTCACGCGTCACGTTGAGGACATCTCCGTAAGATGGACTCATCCCGGAACAATCCAAGATTTAACTGCTTGTCGCGGCCAGTCGGTCACAGATAACCTTATGGCAACGCGTGCATAATCCCTGCACGCACTGCTGCTACTGAGAGGGGCCCCAGCAATGATGGACATCCACAAGAGATTCCGCGAGGTCCTCGACGAGATAGTCAACGACTGGAAAGAGAAAGACACCGTCAAGGGCGTCTACGCATACGGTGCCTTCGCCCGCGGGACCATCACAGCAAACTCCGTGCTCGACCTGTGTGTGGTATGGGACGAACAAGAGGCACCGGTTCAACTAATGGCAGAACATCAGAATATCCGGGTCGACATGTCGTTTCTCACTCCAAGTGACATCGAAGAGGTTCTCGATGGTAAGGTCAAAGACTCGTTCAAAATCGCCGAGGTCATCAGAAGGCTCAAGGAGGCCAAGATCGTCTACGACAGGGACGGCGATCTTGAGGAATGGCACAAGAGAGCTGCCGAGTTCACATGGCCCGAGAAGGTCATCGAGAGCATGAAGCAGCGAGCGCTTGAACTGCTCGATAACGCCTCCGAGGCGGCCGATGACGAGGATGTTGTCAGTGCCGTTGAGCTTGTACGCAATGCGCTCTTTGACCTGGGGAGAGTCATTGTGATGCGCAACAATCAGTTCGAGATTATTAGGCCCGCCGAAGTGTTGAGTGAGGTCAGATTGCTCGACCCGATAGGGTACCAGCTCTTTCTCCGAACGTTCAAGCTGCGAGGGCTCGAAGAGGAAGAGATCATGGATGTACTGGAGGACCTCAGACATTGGCTGGAGATTGCTGAGGAGAGGCTGGCAGAGAGAGAGGACGCGCCGCTGGCAGCTGTTGAGTTTCTCGCATCTGCTCAGCGCAGCTACCATACGGTGAATGAGCTCACGATTGAGGGCGATTACGAGCTGGCAGTACTTGAGATGCGGAGGGCTATACACACCCTCGGTAGAGCGCTTCTTGCCATGGATGGGATAATATCTCACAATCTTGCACATCTAGTGGATGACCTGCGAGAGAATGAGTCGGACTACTACGCCGAGATCTTCGAGGAGTACGGGGCCTTCGACTTCCAGATAAAGGGCATCACGCGGAGTATTGGAGAGGCGCGATTCATCGCCCAGAGACTCTAGGCGGTGGAATGACTCCAGACTGGCGTCACAGTAGTCATATTGATTAGGTCCGTTCCATTCAGGCCAGTTCCAGAGTGGTGCCAATGACCGTAGGCGTCGAGATACTCCGTCTAGACAGTGTCATCCTCTCGAGGGAGAAACAGGTCGTTCTGAAGAGGGAGTTCGAGAAGTATGCAGAGGCCACGAACTTTGTGATTCGCACGATTCTCCAGAAGCACCTCACCTCGGCCGCCAAGACAATCGAAGAGGTAGAAGATGAGTTTGTACAGAGATTCGATCGGCGACCTGAGTATCTCGCAGATGTTGTCAAGACCGCACGGGTGAAGATTGGCGAACATAGGAAACTTGCAAGGGTCCTGCGTTCCGCACGAGAGAAGAAACCAAAGTTCAAGGAGGGGAGGCTGATCCTGTCGGCACCCATCGTCAGAGTGACAGAGAAGGCTCTTCTCCTGTCACTACCGGACAGAGACGTACTGCCAATCCCTTTTGACAAGAGAAGTCGGAACCGGTCATTGGACATCCTCAGGGATCTGGCTGTCGGAAACAGGCAGTACGACAGGATTCGCCTGACATGGAGAAGAGAGGGCTTTGTTGAGATAGACATCCGCATTCCGTCTCAATCGGGTCAGTGACCTCCAGATGGGAGAGCCTCATTGAGGTCAAGAGCCGTCACGGCCCCTGAAAAGCTGCTCACGTAGAGCCGACCCTCATGCTCGGAAACACACATCCCCGTTACGCCCGTGGGAAGTCTATGTGAGGCCACCTGCTTACGTGACGGGCCCCATACATGGACCATGCGATCCCAGCCACCAGACGCGAACGTATCGGCATGAGATAGAAATGTGAGCGCCCCTACGACGTCCCGGTGCGCCTCGATGGTCGCCGCCCTGTTGGCATCGATGCTCACGCCGATGACCTTGCCGTTGTACAGCCCGAGTAGGACAGACGAGCCATCCCCAAGCACCGCCATGCTCTGAATACGCTGGTCGAACTCAGCAATAGTGCGTATCAGCTTGTACCTTCGCAGATCCCAGAGCCTGCATGTCCCGTCCCATGAGGCTGTGAGCAGGTTCTCCCCACCCGGGAGAAGAGCCACCGAGGAAACGTCGCGGCTATGCGCAGGAATGTTCCGAAGGCACTTCAGGGTGCTGATAGTGAAGACCTTCACTGTGCCATCCTGAAAACCAGCCACACCCTTCCCGGTCTCTACATCCACAGCCAGTGACTTTGCTGCTGAAGTGTGCGATAATGTATGCGTGTTTTGGGTACTTCGTCCGGTGCTCCATCGACGAACAGTTCCATCCCAGCCGGCGGAGTAGACGATGGAGCTCTTGCCCCCGAAGGCCACCGACGCCACGATGTCCTCATGACCAATGAGAGCCCTGCGAGGGCGGCCTGTCTTTGCATCGAGAAGAAGAACACGCGAGTCGGCAGTGCCACAGGCAAGTGATCGTCGTGATGCATCAATGGCCACACAAGTGAGCGGTGGAGGATTAGCACCTGTAGGACGATACAGAAGGGTCGAGTGCAATATGCTCACCGCCAGCCGGAAAACAAGCCGGCTGTGACAACATGCAGCGTGCACGAATAAATGTGTGCAGCATCAGTGTTCCCGACGGAACCACCACGTGGATACCGCGACCACAATCAGAACGGGGGGAAGAAGAAACACGACTAGTGAACTCAGAGTCGGTGACCCCTGTGTGAACGTGATAGACGAGCCGGAGAACTGTAACAGGAATTCCTCCAAGACCCTGCCCACGACCTCAAGGCTTGAAGCGCTACATCTGTCCGGAGTGTCCTCCAGTGTGTGCCAGTACCAAGGAAATGGTGCGTGGTGTATTATGTCTAGGGCCGGAATACCTGCGTCGATGAACGGGTTGTGGTCATCAATGATAGCAGCCCCGGTCTCATTTACGAATATATGGCCGTAGCCCAAGTCGGATGCAATGGACCACACCATGTTCTGAAGTGCAACCGTTGATCGCTGCTCACGTCGGAGAATCAGTGATGCGTCACCGACCATGTCTAGCAGTATCATCGCACGCACGGACTGGCGGCGTTGATCATCAAGCGTGGCAACATAGTAGTTAGACCCAACAATCCAGTCCCATCCATCAACTCCACCGCTATCCTCGGCATCAAAGAAGACGAGTTCGATATCAGTGCGGGTCTCGGCGGGAAGCACGCGGGCCAGCTCCAGCAGAACTGCAGAACCACTGGCACCATCGTTTGCTCCAAGAATCGGCCGGGTGCGATTTGCGGGGTCAGAATCCCGGTCTGCAACCGGACGTGTATCATAGTGCGCACCAAGAATCGTGGTTGCATTCTCACTCCCGTATGTGGCGATGATGTTCGCACAGTTAGTGCCGCGATATGTGAAGTTCTGAAGGTGAACCGACCAGCCAGACTCTCGCAGCGTACTGACGATAAATGACCTGCACTGGGAGAGGTTTGTGGAGCCCGGAGGACGAGGACCAAAGGCACACTGCTTGTCGAGGTACTCAAAGGCGGAGTCGCCATCAAACAGCAGCGAGGAGGAACTCACGGGGGTCACAAGCAATGAAATGCTGGGTAGCATAATGAGAACGACAATCACGAGAGTGGTCAAGCGCAAGCTGGTCACGGCATCAGTCCCAAGACTTGAGAGCCTATATCTCTTGTCACGCAGCATAACGTGATTGAATCATGTCACGAAGAATGTGGGGAATCTCAAAGGGCAGTTTGCGAAGAACCACTGACGGGATGTGAGAGTACCCAATCTCCCCGCGGGCCAGCATGCACAGTATCTCTCCAGATAGGTTCAGATGAGATGCTCTCGAGAGAACGGCATGAGCAAAAGAGGTGCCCCGTGTGCCTGCCCACTCGGCCATGGCGAAATTGGCACCGAACGCCTTACGACACTTGTCTTCGTACTTGGCAAGGAAGGCAGCATCATAACGCCCCCGATTCATGGCCTCCGCAATGACAGAGGCTGCATAGACCCCAGACCACATGGCATATGCAATCCCCTCGCCCATCATTGGATCCACGTATCCTGCAGCATCACCCACTAGAACCACGCGGTCGGTCACGTTCACATTATTGACCCCATCTGCACCAAGAAACCATACCCGGCGCTTCTCGGGAATAAGCTCGAAACCGAACCTCCTCTCAAGCTGACGAACGAAGCCGTCAAAGATGGGCCGGAGTGGATGCATGTGGACACCGGCCCCTGCGATTCCGATGGCAAGATGCTCACGCTTCGGAAAGACCCAGCCGTAGCTCACGCGTCCCTCCACAGGTAGTATCTGAAGGACAGTGGGATCGCCATCGCAGGCCTCTACGACCCGCTCAGCACCCACTCGAAAGTCTGACTCCATCCCCAGACCCACGCGGTGCAGGTCCTTCCTGGGTGGTCGTATCCCGAGAGACCGACCCACAACGGTGTTGACTCCGTCGGCCCCAACAACAAACTGGGACTTGAACTCACGGCCGTCACTTAGAAACGTGGTTGCCCCGTCACGGCCGACCTCCACTCGGGTCACTCTTGCAAGCTCGAAGAGTTCAACACCCGCACTCTCAGCACGCCGGGCGAGAAACTCATCGAAGAGCGACCTATTGGTGGTGACCCCGAGCAGACGCTTGGACTTGAACTGCGCGTCGAAACCGTCAGGCAAAATGAAGCGCAGGCCATAAATCTCACGTTCAGCAAGCCGTCGTGGCAGACGCCCCAGCAATCTCAGACCGCGATACATGACCGCGCCACCGCATGGCTTCTCCCGTGGAAGCTGCGCCTTCTCTAGCAGGACTGAATCAAGACCAGCCTGTGCAAGTTCGTAGGCAGCACAGGAACCAGCCGGGCCCGCACCTACTACGACGACATCGTACTTTCCCAACGGTCCTCCTCCATCGCGCGGTAGCATGTAACGAGTCTGAAGAGGACCTAGGCGTATTTGAGACTACCGTACTAGTCATCCAGTTAGATGTCCCTGCAGTTCCTGCATCCGGGGCGTGGTCTGAGACCGAACTTGCGCATGATCTTTCCGCCCGGCACCTCATCGGGAGCCTCAGGGGGTGCCTCCCACGGAATCTCTCGACGACCCACCTGCTTGAACCCATAGCCCATTATCAGCATCCTTGAGGGCCAGTTCTCCTCATAGACCTCGCAATAGACCTCCTTGACACCAGCCTCAAGAAAGTATTCCACAGCCCTCTGTATCAGCGCCGTGGCCACACCTCTCCTCCGACGAGAGGGTAGGACCCCGAGGCCGGTGATCTCACCATAGATGGGGTCCTTATCGCGCTCCACAAAACAGGCAATGAAACCGACAAGCGTGCCCCACATCTCTGCGACGAAGATCCCATCAGTGTCGAGTTTCTGAGCATCCTCTAGCGAGATGGGACAGAACGGGTCCGGAGAGGCGATGAAACACCGGTTATAGAGCCTCACAAACTCTTCAAGCTCGTCCTTTCTCAGCTGCCGTACCTTCACGTATGGAGGCACTGTCTTGTGCTCCCACCATTCACGGGCGAGTCGAAGGGCCTCTTCGGCCTCGGCTCTCATGACAAGATAGGCACGCGATTTTCTGCGATGCTGCGGCTGGGTATCAGCTGAAGCCATTGTGCTCAGTCACAATAGACAACCGTACGTTAACAATGTATTGACTCACACGTTGGCCATTATCTTGTCAATCGTTTCTATTGTGGCGACGATTATTCGTAAGACCGCATCTCTCAGGAGAGGATGCTGCTCGCCAGTCTGCTCGCTCTCGTCCTCTTGCTCACCCTTCTGTTCACCATGAAGGTTGCCGTCGACTGCGAGAATAGACGCAGCCTCTATGCCATGGGTGCTCGCAAACACGAATAGGAGTGAACTCTCCATCTCAACACATTTGACACCAATACGCGTCCACATGTCCAGCGGGTCAAGGTCGGGATTTGTGTAGTATACGTCACTCGTCCAGCAGATTCCGCGATGCACTCTCTCGCGAGGTAATACTCTCTGAGCTGCCGAGTGCAACTCAGATGACCAACGCACAGACGCGACCGCGGGATACTCCACAGGAGCATAATTGAGACTCGTACGCTCGTCGCGGATGCACCCTGTGGGCACAACCACATGACCAGTTCGCACAGAGGGGTCAATCCCACCACATGATCCCAGCCGGATTATCACCTTCGCACCCAACCTTGCAAGTTCTTCGATGCAGATGTGCGTTGAAGGCGTACCTATCCCGGTGCCTGAGACCGTCACGGGGACTCCGCCCTGTGGTGTGTAGGCCCGGTATGTGACAAATCCGCGATATCGCGCAACCTCCTCGGCATCGCGCATACGTTCAGCAATCACTGGCACACGATCCGGATTGCCAGTGATTATTGCCACCTCTTCCACATCGCCCTCGCCAACTCGCAGATGAGGCTGGACTCTCCGTTTCATGGTCACGACCTGCCTCTGAGCATGTCTGGTGCAATATCATCGTTACGATGCAGCAGAGTCGTGTTGACAATACTTGCAGCGAGCACTGAGAGGACATTGCTCGCAGCGAGGCCGACGCCTAAGGCACACTTGTGCAACCAAATCAATCATTCCCCAGTACAACTCGGGTGGCTGATGACGCCCACCCAAGCGCTGCGCAAGGGACCATGCTTCTTCGTCGTCAACACCCCTGAGCGACAGTCCGAAGACTCTCCGGAACAGGTGGAGAATATTGCCATCAACCATTGGCTTGGGAACGGAGAATGCAAAGTTTAGAACTGCGGCCACACCGTAGCGGCCAAGGCCGGGTAGCTGTCTCAGGGCGGTCTCGGTGTCTGGAATCCTGCCATCGAACTGTTGAACGATAATCTGTGCGGTCTCTCGTAGATGCCGAGCGCGCGTGTTCTGTCGACCCAGGCTGGATATGACCTTGGCGATGTCCTCTTCCACTGCGATAGCCAGTGTCTGGACCGTGGGAAACTGGGTGACGAACTCGTCGAACACACGAGAAACCGCAGTTGCAGTCGTACGACGGAGAAGCATCTCAGCAACCAATACTCTGTACGGGTCTTTCGTAGTCCTCCAGCTGTAGCGGGAGCCATGGCGTTGGTACCAAGAGATGATCCTCTTTCGGACCCAACGGAGGACATCTGACTCAATCTCGCGCCAGGCCATTGCAGATCAACTCTGAATCAGTCCACGAGAGCCCTGAGCCGCTCGAACATCTCCTTCACCGAGGAGACTACCGTGACTCCCTCCATCTCCCGAAGTCGGGCCACATTCTCAAGGTCCACCCTTCTTGTCCGAATCTTGAAACGAGTACCGTCCGGTGCAACGGTCTCTACTGTGCCCTCGTGCTGGTCGACTGGTAATAGAATCACTGGAGTGGTGCCCTTCAGTGTCTGAGCAACAGCATTCGTGATGAGAGTGTCCTCGATGCCGTGCGCAATCTTTGCTGTCGAGTTTGCGGTGAGAGGTGCCACAACAAGCACATCATATTCGCCAATCTGAAGTGGGCCAGCAATGAATGGCACATTCGCGTCGACTTCGACCCTGACCCGTTCGAACTCTTCGTTAAGCAGGTCCCACAGGTGGTACCAATGGAGAACCTGTCTTCCAGCCTTTGACACGAAGACCTCGATCCTTGCATTGGTTTCTCCCTTGAGAGAGATCATGGTACGGATAGTCTCCTCAAGCAGGTCGCCTGCGCCTGTGATTCCCCATGCGATTCTCAAGCCAACTCACTACTGTGGTTGTAGAGCCTGTTGAAATAGTTGGCGTGGTTGGCCAAATACCAACCAAAACAACCATGTGTTGCCAATACAGTAGCACCGCGTTGAGCTGAGATGACTCAGAATGAGTCGTATCGTATTGGTGTCGGCCTCACCACAGCCATGAGCCAGAAGACCATCGACTCCGTGCTGGACGGCGTGGACAATAGCGGGGCGCGGAGCGTGTGGATTGGCGAGGACATAGGCCGGGGCCATGACATCTTCGTTCTCGCTGCTGCAGCAGTGATGAAAACACGGAGTGCAAGAGTCGGAACTGCCATAGTCCCTGTGGCCACACACACCATCATGGACATCGCCAAGGCGGCCGCGAGCCTGCACGCTCTGCGGCCAGGCTCTTTCGTTCTCGGAATCGGTATTGGAGGCATGCAAGACCTGAGGCGGCTGGGCATAGTGGTTGAGCGTCCGGTCACAATGCTACGTGACACCATCAGGAACCTGCGCGCACTCTGGATGGGCGAGGAGATCTCTCTGGAGATTGTGGAAGCCAAACCAGTTGTTGCCAGCATCAACCGGAAGACTCCTGTCTCGATTCCCATCTTTCTAGGTGTGCGGGGACCACAGATGCTGCGCCTCGCTGGTGAGCTCGCTGATGGTGTCATTCTCTCGGGACCAGCCCGATATATCGAATGGGCAATCCGCAGAGTCAAGGAGGCCACTAGGGACGCTCATAGGCGGGCTCGGGATGTCGAGATTGTGGTGTGGAAACCAGTCATAACCACCAAGATGCCCAACAGAGATGCTCTGGCCAAACGAATTGTCGCAATAGTTGTCGCGGACACTCCGTCGAGTATACTGGGCATGCTG
>CAZSTY010000024.1:0-10674 GCA_964609885.1 uncultured archaeon | reverse complement strand
AAGACACAGTACAGTACTACAGTGAGCACGCCGCCCACTATCAACACCTGCGGTTTCTCAGTCACTGACAGATCCACACTACCACCCGCATTCACAGAGGCAAAACCATTCTATAAGTACGATGGCACCTTCGACATTCGCCGTTGACTGAGAACTGATTTAAGGCGGTAGGAACGACTCCTCGCCATTGTTCAAAGACAAAGGAGCTCATAAGAATGGACTTCAAACTGTCAGAGCAGGAGCAGAAGATCTGGGAACGGGCACAAGAGTTCACTCGTGAGTACATCACCCCTAAGGCACATGAGCTTGAGAAGCGCAATGAGTTTCCCAAAGACGTCGTACAGAAGGCCTATGAGGCCGGCCTCATGAACCTTCACGTCCCGAAGGAGGCTGGAGGCCCCGGGCTCTCGCTGCTTGCTGAAACGCTCGTTTCTGAGGCAACTGGGTACGGCTGTGCCGGCATGGCCACATCGATAATGTGCAACAACCTAGCATTTGCGCCGCTGCTGATTGGTGCAACAATCGAGCAGCTCAAGACCTACGTTGAGCCCCTCATCACTGGTAAGGAGGTCAAGTTTGGTGCGTTCTGTCTCACCGAGCGAGGTGCGGGCTCCGATGTTAGTGGGATGACAACAAGAGCTATCCGCGACGGCGACGAGTACATCATCAACGGCACTAAGTGTTGGATCACCAACGGCCCTGTGGCCTCATTGTTCACAGTATTCGCCTCGACACAGCCCGAACTCAAGCACAAGGGCATCTCGGTGTTCATGGTTCCGAAGACTAAGGGCGTAAAGATTGGTCACATCGAGAACAAAGTGGGCCAGCGAAACTCCATTCAGAGCGAGGTCATCTTCGAGGACGTTCGCATTCCGAAGGATTGTCTTGTCGGAAAGGAGGGCGACGGCTTCAAGATTGCCATGATGACGCTCGACAAGACGAGGGCGGGTATTGCCGCCATCGCCACCGGTGTCGCTCAGAGGGCTGTGGATGAGGCCGCAAGGTTTGCCAATATCAGGCATCAGTTCGGCAAGCCCGTCGGGCATTTCCAAGGCATCAGCTTCATGCTCGCAGATATGGGGGCAAGGGCATCTGCTGCAAGATTGCTCACTAGGTACGCGGCATGGCGCGCGGACCAAGGTATGCCGGTTTCAAAGGACTCTGCCTTCGCAAAGGCCTTCGCGTCTGATGCTGCAATGCAGAACGCGATTGATGCCGTCCAGATTTTCGGGGGCTATGGATACATCCAGGAGTACCCTGTAGAGAAGCTGATGCGCGACGCGAAGCTGCTCCAGATCTACGAGGGCACAAACCAGATTCAGAGGATGGTCGCGGGACGTGCCATTCTGAGAGAGTCTGTCAATCTGGACACGGGCTTTCGTGTCAAGTACGACGGACGGGATGCACCGCTCATCTAGGCGGGCCGCGCGGGGCTGGTCAAACCAGCCTCGCCCCTTGGCAGACTATTCACTTAAGAGGAAGATTTGCAGTGGCCGCATTATCAGTATCAAGGATGGAGATTGGCCACATTGGAAGACAATGAGTTCATCAAGCTGATCAAGGCCAGACGAGCCATTAGGGACTACGACACCGAACGGGATGTCCCTGATGAGCTCATCTACAAGATCATCGAGGCCGGGGGATATGCCCCAAGCGCCGAGAATCAACAGCCCTGGCGAATCATAGTTGTCAGAGACAAGGAGTTGCAGGAGTTCATCGGTCAGATTGCGGTGGACAGAACGATACTCCTCTTCGGACGCGCGACACCTCGGCAGGAGCTGGAACGCAGGCTTAGCTACATCAGGTCGAAGGCCAGCCTTGAAAGGACCATTTACATCCTGATCACAGGAAGGCGATTCGAGTACATCAAAGGCAAGCCTGAGACCAATGGAGCACCCGTCCTGCTGGTGCTGGCTGTGGACCAGACCCACGTGGGAAACTCCCAGCCCACACTCAGGGGAACGGGCGGTGTGTACGGATGGTCTGCCCCCAGACATGCGATAGTCGCTGGTGGCATGATGATGCAGAATATGATGCTCGCAGCGGCCTCACTCGGTTTGGGCACGTGCGTTTCTTCGGTACAGCTCGACCACTTTGATGATGTGCGAGCCATCAGCGAGAGGCTTGGAATCCCATACCCGCACTGGGTTCCCATCCTTTGCCTGACAGTGGGATATCCCAAGTATGAGAGAACACTTGGACCGCCACGACAACCGCCTGAAGAGGTCGCGTTCCTCAACAAGTGGGGTGAACCCTTTAAGATCAAGGAGTGATTGCCATGGACGAACTAGAGATACTGAGAAAGGGATTCATTGCTTTTCTCGATGGGCTGTGGTGGGGACTTCGTGACACGGTCGGCGCTCTGTCGATGCACGATGGGTATTCTGGCGGTTTCAGACAGTTCGGAGAGGAGCTTGCCGAAGCGGTGGGAGGCTCTGGCCCAGAGGCTGCAGCCAAGATTGCGACCGAGGCCATGCGTGCAATCGGATTAGATGCAGAGCAAGTCGGCAGCGAAATCATTGTCAAATCATGCCCGCTCTGGGACAGGATTCGCGAACGGGGCCTCGAATACGCATTCCATGTCGAAGAGATATGCTGGAGGCCTCTTCTGGAGGGCATCGGCAGCAAGACGGGTGCGCGAGCCGTGGTCAAGTCATCGCTCCGTCAGGCACATGTCAATCGTGCCAAGGCCGAGTACAAGAAGTCAAAGGCCAAACGAGCGCTCGATGCGGGCAAGATGAGCGAGGAAGAGTACCAAAAGCAAATAGATATGCTTGAGAAAATGCTTGAGGATATAGTCGACGAAGGCCGCTACGCGTTTGAGTGAAGACGAGCAGTGGCACCACGGATGGCTGACAGGACATGGAGTCACTTGAGAAGGCCGGTCTGGCCATTGACTACAACAAAGTGAAGGAGACCAAGCCGCCAACTCTTCCGTCGCGCGTGTTCATCTGGGACGAGACCCTCCGCGATGGCGAGCAGACACCCGGCGTCGTCCTATCAATGGACGAGAAAATAGAGATTGCCAAGCTACTCGATGATATCGGCGTTTCCATCGTTGTCGTAGGGTATCCTGCAGTGAGCGAGCGCGAGAAAGAGATCGTGTCAGCCATAGCACGAGAGGGGCTCTCCAAGGCAGTGGTGGGAGCCCCCGCACGTGCCGTCATCTCCGACATAGATGCCTGCATCGACGCGGATGTCCAAGAGGTGCCCATCTTCATTCCCACCACCGACTTCAGGCTGAAGTATCAACTTCGGATGACACGGGAAGAGGTCTTGGAGCGGCTGTCTGAGTGTGTGACATACGCAAAGGAACACGGCGTGAGTGTGACGTACATTGCCGAGGACTCAACTAGGAGTAACATGGACTTCCTGTGTGAGGCATATCGTACGGCGATAGATGCTGGCGCCGACAAGATCTGTGTCGCCGACACTGTGGGGTTTGTGAGACCTGAGGTCATGAGGTATATCATGCGCGAGATCAAGTCCCGTCTGTGGACCCGTAGCAAGTACGAGGTGCCCATTGCCGTACACTGCCACAACGACTTTGGTCTTGCCACCGCAAACACCCTCGCCGCTGTGGAGGAGGGCGCAACCTATCCCCATGTCTGCGTGAATGGCTATGGCGAGAGGGCTGGAAATGCAGCGCTGGAAGAGGTCGTGATGGCTCTAGAGGAACTATACCATGTGGACACCGGAGTGACCACAGAGAAGCTGTATCACTTGTGCAGGGTGACCGAACGTAACTTTGCTGTGCCCATTCCTGTTCACAAGGCAATCTGCGGCGACAACGCTTTCACGCACTCCAGCGGGATTCATTCCCATGGGCAGCTCTCTCACTCCTTGACCTACGAGCCAATCAGTCCCAGTAGAGTCGGAAGACGACGGGCCTTTCATCTGGGCAAATTTGTTGGGCGCCGTTTCATTGAGTACCTACTCAAGATGGGCGGCATCCGAGCGACCCCTGAACAGGTTCAGGAGATTGCGGACCGGGTAAAGAAGGCACATGAGGCCATGAAAGAGAGGCAGTCCCCTGAGACCTTCGACAGGATAAAGGAGGAACTTCGTGCGCTGAGAACAGAGGTCTCAGAACGTGAGTTCTGGTCGATTGTCTTTGATGTCATCTGAATGGTCCATCTCGGCACTGACGCGAGAGTCCAAGCGATGACGCGCAATAACCCCTGCGTCCATCACGAGAATGCCGATAAGAAACAGCCCGCCCAAGAGCACGAGGCCGTTTGGATCCCACCACCAGCTTCCAAAGGACACCCAGTGAAGAATCTCAAGGATAGCAAAGACGAACCCTACGGCCTGACAGACGTATATTCCCCATCTGAAGGCGAGCGTCGCCCGTCTGGCACTCTCTGCCACGGGACCTAGGCCAAGCTCAACCCCCTTCGAGCTGGTTGACACGAAACTCCCGTGAGCTACCTCTCTGCGGACAAAGTCCTCAAGCCCGTCTAGATTGACGAGATTTATGGGTATCTCGATGTATATCGTCCGGAACGTCTTCAACGCCGCACCGCCGCTGAAGATTGCCAGAACGGCTACGACAACCATGAAGACGAAAAACTGGGCGAATGCGAAGAGTGCGAAGACCAGAACAATGATGACAAACACACAGAGAATCTCCACGATGCCACCTGCGCTCTCCACACCACCTGTGAACAGCAGACCAAGTCTCTTGAGAAGCTCGACGTTCAGCCAAGTCCTGTAGACCCGGGGATCACCCCGCGGCGCAAGGTAGCGACGAAACGACTCCTCCACCTCGTCCTTCGTCCCACCGTGCACGCAGATCTTGAGATAGGGCTCTTCCTCATCCCACAACTCTGAACCATATGGTGATGGCGTTCTTATCCTCTCCCTAGGAGGGGATACCACCATTTGCTCAATAATTTTTCGTGCAAAGCAGCGCACGAGTCATTCCGAAGCCGCGGGATCGTGGTTCTCGCCAAGTGACGTGAGGAACCTCATGAATACGCGAAGGTCCTTGGGCCGAACGTACAATCCAGGCACCTGACTCACATACTCACGGTATGACTCGCCAAATCTCTCAATTAACTCGCGCTCCTCTATCGAAACGTGGTACTTCAGGCCAGCGAAGACAATGAGAACAAGCAAGACAGAATAGATGCTCAACCGGAATAGAAGACCGCCCAAGGCAAACAGGACGGCCCCAAAATAGGCAGGGTGACGGATCACCGAGTATATGTCATGACTTTGGAGGTCAGACTCCTCCGGAAAGTAGAGGTACATCAACAGCATATGGTCGATACCGAAGGTGTAGACCGCACTCCTCATAGTCGCGAGTGCTAGCGCGACAAGTACGAGACCTCCAATCGTTCTTGCGACCATGTCCACGGCCCAAGGCACACCAATTGCCGCGAGGACCGAACTCGAGAATAGGGTCGTCACAGGGTTCGCAGGCGGCCCGAGTAGGAGCGTTCCTTTCGAGAGATAGATGTGAATCACTACAGCCGCAATCAGGAAGACCCCGCAGGCGCCCCGCCTAAGAGCATGTGCGTAGGCTCTACCACCCAGTTCGCGAAGCCACCTATCGCGGTTCAGCCAGATTCCTCTCACGAGAAACACACCAATACACATACACAGCACCGAACCAATGGGAGGCAACAGCGGCTCTATCAGAACAAGAAATGACAGTCTGCAAACGCGTGGCAGAGTGTCGAGAAACACCATGAAGAACAGTCCAATCGCACAAGCGGCCACTCCACGGAGAGGAAGCAGCAGGAGCCGCCAGCCCGAATACTCGGGCAGTCTTTCCCGCAGCTTTTCAATTCCCCGCAGTTTCATAGAAACCACAACATACTGCTATTGCGGTATGTTGCATTTCTGTGTTTGCTCCGGTGTAGCATCACCGAATCCTTTTTGTCACGGTCTAGGCCATCCGCCCCCTAGGTGAGGCTCATGGTCATCTATGCCCTCGGGGACAAGGTTCCGGAGATTGCAGACTCTGCGTACATTCATCCGCTCGCTTGCGTCATTGGTGATGTCAAGATAGGAGAAAACGTGTTCGTGGCTCCACAGGCGTCAATCAGAGGCGACATAGGAAGGATCGAGATAGGGGATGAGTCCAACATTCAAGACGGCGTTGTCATCCACTCGGATCCCAGCTTTGTCACATTCATTGGTCGGCGTGTCAACATAGGTCACAATGCATCGATACACAGCGAGTACATTGGGGACAATGCGGCCATAGGGATGGGTGCTGTCCTTATGGTCGGCAGCCGAGTGGCCGAGGGAGCTCTCATTGCTAATGCAGCGCTGCTTCATCCAAAGACTGTGACCGAGCCCTACAAGGTCTACGCTGGAGTGCCAGCCAAGTATCTGAGGGACTTCCCCGAAGACGACCCCGCCAGAGTCACCATTACTAGGTATGTAGACTCGTACGTAGAGAGGACGCGAACATATCCGCGGCTGCTCCGACAGCTTGAGTAAAAGACGAACTCACGTCGTGTGCGTGTTTCGAGAGGACGACAGAATCTGCTGACGAATCTCACTTGATAATGTGTCCTTTTGAGCCTCAGTCCAGTGTCGGGAGAAGACCGTCGTCCGTGTCACACTTACGACCAGTCCGTTGTCCGCGGAGATTCTGACAACCGTTTTCAGCCAGTTCGTGGAAGGAAGTGATGAAAGCAATAAGAGAATGGGACAGCACAGGACCGTGAAGAGCAGTGCTCCAAGTACGACTGTGGCCCTGAGGCCATCAGAGGGCAATACCGTGGAGTTGACAAGGAAATACGCGCCAGCTGCGACAATAGCACATCCCAAGACTGCTTCGGCTGACACAGCCCATGAAACATCAGGTCTGCGGACCACAATACTCCCATCGTTCTCGACCAAAATGGCGAGGCCGTGGTAGTGATTGGCCGCGACGCCGAGAAGGACCATTGTGACCACAAGTACGCCAATCTCAAGAGACCCGAGAGCCAGACGCGAAGCCCAGACTACCACCAGAACTACAGAGATCAAGATTGTGACAACACGAGTCCATCGTCCGGCCATTCTGAAGTACGGAGCAGCCTTTATCCCCTCAACCAAGCTCGAATCGGACGGGAACACGGGTTCCGGCATGGGCGTGAACCATCCATGCTTGCAGATAAGTCTTCTAGCATAAGCCCGGGCGATTTGCCACCGAACAAGTTAAACTCCACGAAGTCCTGAACCGTGGGCAGGAGGTCGCCAAGTGCCAAAGTTTACCATGCGATGCTTCTGTTGCGTGTGCGGAAAGAAGCAGGAATACGAGTTCAACGTCCCACCTGCACCGTCGATGACACAGGAAGAGATTGTCTGCGACAACTGCGGTGACCGAACCCATGTTCTCTTGACATCGTGCCCCAATTGTGGCAAGGCCTTCAAGTTCTTTCTCTCAGATCTCGACTTCATGGGGGAGATCAAACAACTGTCTGGTGTGTACGTCAGGCTCATAGACGGAATCCGTGACAGTCTATCGGACTATATCGAGGAGTTCAACGTCCCAGTACCCAAGAAGTGGTCAGTGAAACTCAGTTGTACTTGTGGCCACGACTACTTCGCCGAGATTCCTCTGCGACAACTTCGTACATCCTGATGTTCACGGCCCAGAGACGGCAAGTTGGCAGGGTCAGCATTGCCGATATAGGAATACACCACGTACCATGACGCGTCTTGTGCGAGTATTTCGGTCTCGAATGATGGTAGAGCTTATTAGCAACGCACAATTACAATATGTAGGTGGTTCGGGGTCAACGGGGTCTGCTTCTGTAGTATGCCCCCATTAACTCCCCCCCTCCTACCTACATCCCCGGTGATCCCGGCCACCGCCATTCAGTTGTGTCAAGATGCATTGCGACAACGTGGTTCTACACTCGACCGTCACCAGTGCAATCTCGCAGACACCACGTCATCACGACTGTGTACAGTAGTAGCACGGCAACGAAGACCATTATCGTGAGCAGCCCATTTGGCACGAACATTCCTTATCTCTCGTGCATACAACACATCATATGAAGAAAGGTCTTCCTCATATGCAGCATATGCATGCTCTTACGGGCATTGAGTTCACTGATTGCTATGAACGAGTCACTCCATCTTCTTTCGAATCTGGCGAATCGCCTCCAGCACATCCTCCTCGGATATCTCCGCTTCCTGGAGTTCCACGGGAGCCGGGGCGTCAGCAGATGTGGTTCTCACGACCCTCCGCTTCACGCCCTTCCCGGAGAGTATGCGCGCAAGCTCGGATGCGTCGACTGAGCTGAGGACTTCTGTGTCGACCTGAGCGGGGTCGATGCCCAGCTCCTTGAGTATGGACTCCTGAATGGCGATCTTGTCGATCTCCTCTACAGCTATTCCGGTGATGAGTTCAACCAGACCCTCAGCCTCGGCCAGCGGGAAGAACTCGCCTTTCGTTGTCGAGGCTATCTCCTTGAAGGTGTCCACCGCGTGGGTGTAGCTTTGAATCTCAGGAAAACAACCGACGGTATGAACCACGATTCCAGCATCAAAGGCCTTCTTGGCCTCCTCACGCCAGTCGATCCCCTCGGGACACTCAGACCAAGCATCGCCGGGTTCGACCCCGTGAGGTGGGGCATCACCTACAAGGACCGCGACCTTGGCCGCACCACGAAGAAACTCCATTCGATTGAGAACATGAATGGCGTCGGCCACGGCCTCGGGACCGTCACCGCCTCCCGAGGCAGACATCTCTTTGACACTCGCCTCTATCGCCGCGGTGTCAGATGTCAGCTCGAACTTCCTCGTGACGAATGTGTTCTCCTGGGGCGGATGATCACGGTAGCACACAAGGCCAATCCTTAGATGATGACACAACTCCTCTCTCTTGATAGTCCGTACGATTTCGAGAATTTTCTGCTTCACCGCGTTGATGTAAGGCCCCATGGAACCGGTGTTATCAACAACAAAGACCAAGTCTAGCTTTCCCAACCGTTCTGACATTGGATTATCACCCAACCGTGCCGGCACCACAAACATAGGACCTTGCTGCACTGGAGCCTCCACTCTTGAGGCCGGCCCTCTGTAGTTCTCGAATTGGCATATTAGTATAGCTTGGGGGCAGTATCAGCCTCGATACTTGTTCACGATTGGCATCTTCCAGCCAATGCCAAACGCCTTCCGCGTGATCTTTATGCACGGCGGGGCCTGCCACCGCTTGTACTCGGCACGCCTTATCCTTGAGTACACATCGTCAACAACGTCAGGTGGATAGCCCATCTCAATCAGCTCTTGGCGGCCCCGTCTGTTCTCTACTATCTCGTCGACCAGCGGGCTCACAATGTCAAAGTCGAACGGATCATACTGGTTCTCACGCAACTCTGCCGATGGCCTCTTTGTGATACAGCTTCTCGGAATGACCTCGCGTCCTGCACGCCGGTTAATGTACTCAGCCAGCCGATACACCTCAAGTTTGCTAACATCACCAATCACTCCTACACCACCGGTCATATCTCCGTATAGAGTGCAGTAGCCCAAGGCCAGTTCGGTCTTGTTGCCGGTATTGAGCACAAGAATTCGCAGGTCCTTGAATCTGTTGGAGATGTCCATCAGACAGTTGCCGCGTACCCGCGGCTGAATGTTCTCATCGGCGACAGGGTCATCCTGTGAGCGGTCCACACCGTAGGCGGATCGTATCTCTTCAAGGGGATCTTCAAGCACTTCGTGATACTTGTCAACAATCTCCTGTATCGGGATTCGGACAAACTTGATTCCGAGGTTCTCCGCTAGAAGCTCCGCATCGGTCTTGCTGTGGTCGCTGGAGAAACGGGAGGGCATTGACACTCCAATGACGTTGCCAGGACCCAGCGCCTCAGCGGCTATACAGGCTGTGACAGAAGAGTCAATCCCCCCACTCAGGCCAAGAACCGCCCGCTCAAATCCGGTCTTGCGAAAGTAGTCGCGGAGTCCAAGGACGAGTGCGCCGAACGTCTCCTCGACCTCGTAATAGGGGCGTCGCTCAACGGGCACACCGGCACCAGTTTCGAGATCAATCTCGGCCGTCACAAGGGCCTCCTCGAAGGCGGGACCCTCCAGTATCACCTCGCCCCTTGAATCAGCACCGAGACTCTGGCCGTCGAACACAAGTTCGTCCTGACCACCCACCAGGTTCACGAGAAAGACTGGGACATGGTTCCTCTTCGCCTTCTCTGTCACAAGCCGCTCGCGCTCGAACTTCTTTCCGACATGGAATGGCGAAGACGAGATATTAATCACAAGCTGAGCACCGCGCTGGCACAAGATATCTGTGACCTTCGTCTCATAGGCATCGTCCCATAGATCCTCACATATCTCGACACCGAGACTAGGTGTGGCCCCGCAGTATCTGTCCTCATCGAAGACATCGTAAGTTGGAAGAAGAGTCTTGTGGACAATGTGGACCAAGTCACCATCTTGAAAGACCGCAGCCGCGTTGTACAGCCGCCAGCGCTCGTCATAGTCAACAAACCCGACGATAGCTATAATGCCATTGGTAGCAGTGGCGATTTGACCGAGGGCGTCCTTGTTTGCCCTCACAAACTGACGCTCGTAAAGGAGATCCTGCGGAGGGTAACCAGTAATCACGAGTTCTGGCAGTGCGACAATGTCAGCGTCCTCACGCTTCGCCATCTCAACAAAACGAATCACATGCCGGGTGTTTCCCTTGATGTCGCCGACAGTCGGGTT